>NZ_JBWKQZ010000007.1:0-280805 GCF_059419025.1 Cupriavidus sp. GW821-FHT07C08 | reverse complement strand
CCGACTGCTCAAACGCCTCGCCGATCTCGGGTGTCAAGTGGTTCCCATGGCTCATGCTGTCTAGCGCTTCCTAGTAGCAGCCGAAGCACTTCCGGAAGCCGCCGCCACGTCACCCGCTTGCGCGCCTTCGGCAATCCCGCATAGAATCGCGTGCCCTGCGAGAGTCGCATAATGCCTATTATGCTTAGCTTCCCAAGCTCAGTAAGTTTTTAGGATTTACGCGCGTTTCCGGCAATTTCCTGCTCCGCAATCACCCTCCTCTGACCGCCCGGAAAGCCGCATACCTGCGTGCCTGATTTCCGTTCTGCGGAGCAAAATCCCGCCTCGATTCACCCTGCTTTCGACGTGCCCAGACCTTCGCCGGCGCCACACGCTAGACGTTCAATTCGCTGACTTCGGAGGCAGTCGAGGGCAAGCATCGCAGAGCGGCAGTGTGCCTTTGCGGTATGCTCGCCTTTTCGGTTTGAAATAGCCTCTTAGATACTGATATGACTACCCATGGGAGATGCGGGCGCCACACGGCCTATGGCAGTCTCGTAGGCAGCGCGGATGATTCTAAGAAGGCCGACGAACAGTCGCAGTGAAGGGGAGATCTACAGGATGGGTGTCATCGCCATGGCGGGAGCCGTTTTTTACTTTTGGAGGTTTGCAAGCCGGCGGGCAGCAATCCTGTTGATAGCATTCCTCGCTTTCGGATTCCTAGCATACTGGACCAATCCTGATGGTAGGCGCTGCGATGGCAAGACTTGGTTCTGCGACCTCGTTCCAGAAAGTGCCAAGGTAGTAGCTGCAGCACCTCAAGAGGCTGAGCCATGCCCCGCGGAAGAGCCGATCACCACCCGAATATTCCAGAGCGATGCGGCTAACGCTGAAGTCCATCGTCAGATTCAGGCGGGCGTTTGCCAGCAGAATGCAATCGACCGGGTCGCAAAAGGCTGGAAGGCGCCATACGACCCAGAATACCAGTCACAGCGTTGAGGATGGCGCCACGCTTTTCGGGCACGCTCTGACGCTGGCGCCGGAGGGAGTGGTGGCGAAGCGCGCGGGATCGGTGTACCTGTCCGGCGAGCGATTGCCCGACTGGATGAAGATCAAGCAGCTTGGGGCGGTGCCGCCCCGAGCGATTCAAGCGAAAAGGTGCCGACGCGTGCGGACGCGTCGGCATGTCGCCTTTGGCATAGATGGGCTGCCACTGACTGCCGGCCCATCCAGCGACGGGCGAATGCTATCTGCCCCCCCAATCAGTGTCAAGCGTATCAAGCGCCACCCAGCATAACCACTGCAGGGCGATACAATCACGCATAAACTCGATCGTCATGCCGAGTGAGGGAGATGCCACGTGTCACAAATTATCGTAACCGGCGCCACCGGTTTCATTGGACAGAATTTGATCCCGTTATTGCTCAAGGGCGGTTACGAAGTCGTGGCTCTGGCCCGCGACGAAAACAAGGCTCGCGGGTTGGATTGGTATGGTGGCGTGCGATTCGTTTCGCTCGATTACCACACGAATCCACTAAATTTCGACGTGAAGTCAGGCTCGTCACTGATCCATCTCGCATGGCAGGGCCTGCCTAACTACAAGTCGATGCTCCATATCGAAGAGAACTTGCCGAAGAACTATCGGTTGGTGAAGCAACTGGTCCTGGCCGGCGTGACCAAGGTCTTGGTGACGGGCACATGCTTCGAGTACGGCTTTCAGAGCGGTCCAATTCGCGCAGATGCCTCCCCACGACCGGCCAATCCGTATGCAGTGGCAAAGGACAGCCTGCGGCAGTTCCTAGAACTGCTACAGGCGGAAACGCCATTCACTCTGCAGTGGGCTCGCCTGTTCTATATGTATGGGAAAGGACAGAACCCCAAGTCAATCCTTGCCCAGCTCGACACCGCAATCGCGAACGGCGACAAAGTCTTCAACATGAGTGGCGGAGAGCAATTGCGCGATTACTTGCCCGTAGAGGAAGTGGCGCGGCAAGTCATGGACATCCATACCGGCGACTCTGGAGGCGTCTTCAACGTCTGTAGCGGCGAGCCCATATCGATCCGCAGGCTTGTTGAAGAACGGGTCCGGGCCAAGGACGCATCGATCCAACTGAACCTTGGATACTACCCATACCCAGACTATGAACCGATGGCGTTCTGGGGCGCGAAGGAATAAGCAAGATGTTTCTCGTACCAACGATACCGAATAGCCCGCTCTGCGCCCCCACGGCGCCAGACACGCAAGGCGAAATGCGGCTGCGCCGAAATCGGAACCTCGATTTCATCGAGAACGCTGCATTCGACCCCACTCTAGCCAAGTACGACGACAATTACCAGAACAGCCAGGCATACTCGGAGGCCTTCCAGGCCCATATGTCCGTGGTTCTCCGTACGCTGGAGAGAGCTTTCCCAGCTGGGGCGACTCTTGTGGAGGTCGGATGTGGGAAAGGAGACTTTGTGGAGCTAGCCCAAGCGAGCGGGCACTTCAAAGTCTCGGGGTACGACGCTACCTACGAGGGTACGAATCCGGCGATCGAGAAGCGCTATCTGGACGCTGACGACCGGATCAAAGCCGACCTAGTCGTTCTTCGGCACGTGCTCGAGCACGTCCGTGCTCCGCACAAGTTCCTAGCCATGCTGAAGGAGGTTTTTAGCGAGGCCAAGGTCTACATCGAGGTGCCGAGCTGGGACTGGATTGCCGAGAACAAGGCATTCTTCGACATCACCTACGAGCACGTCAACTACTTCTCTCGCAATTCGCTACGCGCGCTCTTTGACGGCGAAGTCGAGGCGGGACTTTGCTTCAATGATCAGTACCAGTACGTGGTCGCAGACATCAGCAAAGTCGCCCCCTCCTTCGAGGAAGCATACCGCAACGGCGAATGGGTACACCTGGCCTTCGCTGACCTGTTCCCGAGCGTGCCAGCAAAGATTGCGGAGATCGAGAGCCATATGCAGTCGGAATCGAATCTGTATATCTGGGGCGCCGCAACGAAGGGATGCATGTTCCTGGTTCACTGCAGCAACCAACGTCGCTTGGTAGATCGCGTGGGATTTGCCGTCGATGTGAATCCGCAGAAGTGCGGAAAATACCTGCCGGGTTCACACGTCGCAATCCGAGCGCCAGCGGATTTCTTCGCTGCCGCGAGGGACGGGGACGTCCTGCTAGTATCGAATCCGAACTACCAAGCAGAGATCAAGAGGGAAATCGCCAGGCACGGCGTCCAGGGCATCGAAGTCCTGTGCCTGTGAGCCATTAATTGCGACCGCCAGTCTGCGCGTCAGCCCGGCTGAGCACGTCGGTAAGCACATCGAGGGGATCGCCGGCTGCCGAGCTTCCGCCGTGAGCGGCGGTATTGCCGGCGGCGCGGGCGGCTGCGGCAAGCTGGGCAACTCTCACGCGCAGCTGCTCAGCAACGGCACCAGCGGCGCGAGCATCAACCCGCGCCTGATCACGTTCTTTCCCTGCAGCATTGGCGATTCCTCTCTGTCCTGCGTTGTTCTTCGGTGCGCGCGGCTTCTGATACCGCGGCTAAGGCGGTAGCCTGCCCTTCCCTCTCCTTCGCCTGCGCGGCCTGTAGCTGCTCGATCTGGCCGCCCAGGCGCCAACCGTTGACAACCCAGCCGGACGCCACCAGCAAGGCGGCTACGAGCGCCCATCCGATAGCCGCGCCACGGGATGTTGGTCGGCATCGGGATCAAGCCAGCCTCCGCTTCGCGACGTGCCGCAGCTCCAACCGCCAGACGCCCCACAGCACGCCAAGGGCGACAGCGAGGTTCAGGCCGATCTCGGGCTCGCTGGGGCACGCCCCAGGGGCTGACCATGTTGCCAAGCGCGGCGAAGTTGACCGGCAACAGCACGATGGCGCCGCCGGTCCGGTTGGGTACTCTATGCGTAAGCACGGCCCAGATCGAGCCACCCCAGATGATGTCGTTCGCCACCAGGTTGATCGTCATAAGCATGGGTCAACTCCCCAGGGTTTTCCTGCGCACTGCGGCGAAGATCTCCGGGATCTGCTGCATCCCGTTGTTCACGATGGCCAGGCCGAACACCGCCGCCGCGGCAACTGCGAGCATGTGTGTGTAGCTACCGGCCACCAGGCCGAACCGCTCCACGGCACAGCCGCCGACAAGGCAGCCGATACCCAGACTCCCGACAAACGAGAGCAGGCGCTGCCACCAATTCCCCGGAATGAACCTCAAGGCAATCGCCGAACCGAGCGCAGCTGCGCCGCCGACCTTCGCTACTACCACGACTTCTTCGTTCATTTGTCAGACCCCGCTATCAACCCCGCCATGCAGCTGGTACTGCGCCCTGAGGGCTTCGAATCTGTGCTCGCGCTGGCCGTAGCCGGCGCCTGGCAGGCTGGCCCATTCCTTTCGGCACTTAATGATGGCATCGGCAAGCCGGCCGGCCTGGATGTCGGGAAGCGCGCCGCGGCGGGTGATCAGATAGACGGCGACCTTGTCCTGTGCGGCGGGACTGAAATCCGAGGCGCCGCACGCGCGACTGGCCCAGCCCCAGGTGCCCGTTTTGATGCGCCCCGGGATGGCAGCCATGATCTGGTACCTTCCCTCGGCGTCGCTCCATCCCCACTGGGTCTGCACCGGGATGCGCGGGTGCTTGTCATAACCGCGGAAGATTGCCCGACCGACGTTGGCGTTGTAGCCGTCATCGCTCCCCGGAACGATTGACGTGCCCTCGCTGTAGGCCAGCATGTCCAAGAAGGCGGCCATGTTCTAGCCGCCGGGCAGCGCCGCCGGATCCGTTAATGGCATATCGACTCCATAAATGAAAAAGCCCGCCGAGGCGGGCAAAAAGACCGCCTATGCGGCGGCAATATCTGAAGCTTGATTTAAGCTGCCAACGGCGTTTGCGTTGAACCATCCCGCGACTGACTACTTTTCCTGGTGCGCAAGGCCTTCATCACGGGCCGTTCGATGAACCAGTGAATCAAAACGCCGAGCACTACACTGCCCACCACGGCAATAAACACTCCAGGCACACTCTTGCTTGCGCTGAGCCAGCCCCAGCGTTCACCAAGTGGCCGCATCGTCTCGATAAGGATGGTGTGGCACAGGTAGATTGCATATGAAGCGTCTCCCAAAAGGATCGCCACCTTGGAAGTAACGCGAGCACCAGCCGAATGCAGGATCAGGGACAGGAGAATCACGAGCGCAGGCATTACGAAGAGAAGCCATCCAACAGGAACAACCTCATTGACTAGCAATCTCATCTCATGAGAGCCAGCATTGACAATCACGAAGAGGATCGCAAACCCGAATACCAAGACCAGCAGCGGGGCCTTGTAGCGAGTCAGGTCGGACGGAAAAGCACGCCAAACGTAGTACGTAACGATGCCGAATACAAAATTCCACGTGTACTCGTTGGCGTAGAAGTGCAGGACCTGAAATGCACCATCGGTCAACTGATCCAAGCCCTTCACGCCAATGATTACTGCCACTGCAATGACTGGCGCAAGCCTCTTGCCTATCGCGAGTGAGACCGAGAAGACCAGATAGAAAAACATCTCTAGGTTCAGAGTCCAGCCAACTCCGAGGATCGGATGCATATCACCTACGTGATTCTTGTAGGGCAGGAAAAAGAAGCTCTTGAGGACACGGCCGGCCAAATCCCAGTCGTTAAGGCCGTGGCTGGAAAGAAGCCAGAACAAGATCTGCTTCGGCTCATGCAATAACCATTGAGCAACGAGCGGCACCGTATAAGGAAGATTGCCCAAGCCATAACTAAACCACAGCACTGAAAAGAGCGTGATCAGCCAATACAAGGGAACGATGCGAATCAACCGGCGGGCGAAGAACTCCGGGGCACTGGTCTCTGCCTGCGCCAGATACGTCATCAAGAATCCGCTCAGGGCGAAGAAGATCGCGACCCCCTGAAACTCGGTGTGCGTTCCACCCTTAATGACAAAGGCGGTGTGATAAAGCACGACCCCAAGTGCCGCAAGCGCCCTAACCAGTTGGAGGTTCGTTATCATTATTGTTACAGACAGCCGTATCAAGGCGCCGATTCTCCCACAATCGGCACCTTGCGTAACAACTTTGATACTTCGGCAGGTACAAGTGCCTAAGCTGGTACTTCTGGCCACTCTACCGGCGCAACTGTCAGATCCAGCCTGTTCAGCGCTACACGAGCGTGGCAACGCAGTTGGCGCGCAGCTCGCCACCCTGCAGCGCTGAGAGGTTCAACCCGTAGATCGGGATCGCAGTCAGACCATCCGGCGAGTACGTGGGAGGGCCGGTGTTCGCGTTGGTGATCTTCACGCGCTGCACCACACCATCCACCCACGTGCCAGCCGCTAAGGGAGTCGCGTAGGGCGACGCGCTCGAGCTGGCCGAGCAGAACGTCCAGGACGGGCACCTGGAGCCCTTCGCTGGCACTTCCAGAAGGCCAAGGAAGCCGCGGGGAAGGCCCACCCCGACCACGCCGAGCGCCTGGCCAACTTCTGACTGTACGATCTGCGCGCGAAGGCCGCCGAGGACACTAGCGACCAAAAGGGCGACGCCGCGGTGGCCGACCTGCTGGGCCACGCCGACGTGCGTACGACGAAGCGGCATTACTTGAGACGAGGTAAGCGTGTGGCGCCAACGAAGTGAATTGCGGAGCGGATACGCCATTGCGGAGCATGGACAGCGCCAAGAATCGTGCTAGAATCCGCTCCCAATAAGCCATAGCGGGCGTCGTATAATGGCTATTACCTTAGCTTCCCAAGCTAAAGACGTGGGTTCGATTCCCATCGCCCGCTCCACTTCCAGTCGAGACAAGCCGCCTTTGCCACCATTACGGTGATCTGCCCGGCGGCTTTTTTGTTGCCATGCTTCCCCAAGACCCCAGCACCGAACCGACGCCGGCTGACGACGCCGCGCCGGTAGACAGCGCCGGACAAGCGTCCGCCCCCTCCCCTGCCGATCCTGAAGGCGTTGCGCATCCGCGCCGCATCCGTTCGTTCGTGCGCCGCGCGGGACGGACCTCGACCGGGCAGCAGCGTGCCATCGACGAAGTCGGGCCGCGCATGATGGTGCCGTACGCGCCACAGCCACTGGACTGGGAGGCTGTATTTGGCCGCAAGGCGCCGTCGATCCTGGAGATCGGCTTCGGCATGGGCGAGACCACCGCGCATATCGCCGGCCTGCGGCCGCAAGACAACTTCCTGGGCTGCGAGGTGCATGAGCCCGGCGTTGGCGCACTGCTCAAGCTGATCGACGAGCGCGGCCTGGGCAACGTGCGGATCCTCCAGCACGACGCGGTGGAGGTGATCGCGCATATGCTGACCGATGACTGCCTGGACGGCGTGCATATCTACTTCCCGGACCCCTGGCACAAGAAGCGCCACAACAAGCGCCGGCTGGTGCAGCCGCCGCTGGTGAAGGTGCTGGCCGCGCGGCTGAAGCCGGGCGGCTATATCCATTGCGCGACCGACTGGGAAGAGTATGCGCACCAGATGCTGGAAGTGCTGTCGGGCGAGCCGTTGCTGGAGAACACCTCGACCGCTGCGGACGGTTTTGCCGAGCGGCCGGATTACCGGCCCGTGACCAAGTTCGAGCGGCGCGGCGTGCGCCTCGGGCATGGCGTGTGGGACGTGGTCTTCCGCAAGCGCGCCTGAGCGCTGGCGGCCGACCAACAAAAAAAAGCGTGGCCACGCTTTTTTGTTGCCTGCGGCAAACCCGCTCAGGCGTGCCAGGACACCAGGCCGGAGTATGCGGTCACCAGCACCACGATGCCAAAGGCGATGCGGTACCAGGCAAACGGCTTGAAATCATGCGTGGCGACGAAACGCAGCAGCCAGCGCACGCACAGGAAGGCGGACAGGAAGGCAAAGACGAAGCCCACCGCGAAGATGCCGAGGTCGTCGGCGTTGAGCAGCGCGCGCGCCTTGTACAGCTCGTAGACGGTGGCGCCGAAGATCACCGGGATCGCCAGGAAGAACGAGAACTCGGTGGCCACCTGCCGCGACAGCCCGAACAGCATGCCGCCGATGATGGTGGCACCGGAGCGAGAGGTGCCCGGCACCAGCGCGAAGCATTGCGCCAGGCCGACCTTGAGGGCGTCGCGCCAGTTCAGGTCATCGACCGATTCGATACGCGGCGCGCCGGCCTTGGCGGCCTCCAGCAGCGCATTGCCCTGCGGATGCGAGACCGTGCCGCGGCGCGCGTCGCGCCATTCGGCCAGCAGGATGACCACGCCGCCGACGATAAAGGCCAGCGCCACCGAGATCGGGTTGAACAGGTGGGCCTTGATCCATTTGCCGAAGATAAAGGCCAGCACGATCGCCGGCACCGAGGCGATCACCACGTTGGCGGCGAATCGTTGCGCCAGCGGGTCGGCGCGCAGGCCGCGCACCACGTTGCCGATGCGCGCACGGAATTCCCAGCAGACCGCCAGGATCGCGCCGAACTGGATCACGATCTCGAAGATCTTGCCCTTCTCGTCGTTGAAGTCGAGCAGCTGGCCGGCCAGGATCAGGTGGCCGGTGCTGGAGATGGGGAGAAACTCGGTCAGTCCTTCGACGATGCCGAGTATTACGGCTTTCAGGGCAAGTGCGATTTCCATGCGGAACGGAGAAACGTGGTCATGGGCGTTGCCCGGCATGCGCGCCGGACCGCCTGGATTGTTGTTTGAGCGCCCCGGTCAGGGACGGTTGATCTTGACGTTGATGCCGTCAGGCAAAACGGTGATTGTACCGGGTGCCACATTCATGCCGGCAACCCGCAGCTGGTCTTCGCGGAAGGTATAGAGCGGATAGCCCTGCAGCAGCTGCTCGGCCAGTATGCCGCCCAGCGCGTTGAGCTGGCGCGAGAACTGCGCGGGCATGCCCTGCACGTCGAAGCGCTGCACCTCGGGGTCCTGCAGCACCACCGAGCGCGTGGGCTCGTCATAGCGCAGGCCGCTGTCGAGCGCAAAACGCCCTGACAGGGCCCGGCTGAAGAACAGCTTGTTGTCGACCATGGCGTCAAACTGCACGTTGACGCGGTTGCGCGCCGGGTCCAGCGTCAGCTGCGGGTTGGCCAGCTGGATGTCGAACAGCTCCATATAGCGCTTGTTGAACGGAAACTTGCGCTCCAGCGCCGCCTGCAGCTGGCTTTGCGAGAAGGTGTATTCATTGCGGAAGGCGCCGCAGGCGGCCAGGCCCACGGCCAGCGTGGCCGCGGCAGCCGCGGCGAGCCAGCGCCGTCGGGAAGTCCGGATCATATTGCCTCCGATTGCGGGATAGTCAGGTCGCGTACCAGGCGTCATGCGAGCGGACCGGGCCGCCCGGGCCCGGCCTGCGGCGCGGTCAGGATTTCCAGCCGGGTCAGCCAGTGCAGCGCGGCTTCACGCGAATCGCCGCACATCTCGGCCGACGGCTTCAGGCCGCCGCAGAACGCAGGCCGGTCCGGCCTGCCGAACACCGCGCAGCGCATATCCGGCAACAGCTGCGCGCACGGCTCGCCCGCCGGCTTGCCGCCAGGCATGCCGGGCAGCGGCGAGGCGATCGACGGGGCGATGCAGCAGGCGCCGCAGCCCGCGCGGCAGGAAAGGTCTGACCGGCAACTCATGACGATGGTTCAGGATGGACGGCCGCCAGGCGGCCGGCACAAAGGGGACATTGTGCCCGAAGGGCCGCTGCCGTCCTGTAAGAAAAGGAAAACGCGGTAAGTCGCGCCCGGGCCTCGCCGGAAAAAGCGCACAACCCGCCACACGTCGTAATTTTGCCTCAGTGTCGCCTCGGTGTGTTCCCGAGGGTCGCCGGCCTCTGCTTGACCCCCTCATGGCGCTCATCTACATTACTGACCCACAAGTTATTAACTTTCCGACCCGCCCCCCCGTGCCCCGCAGTACCCGCAAGCCACCCGTGAAAACGCCCGCCGATCCGCACAAGGACGCCGACGCCCCGCGCTGGAGCCGGCGCAAGGCTGCCCGCCCGCAAGAGCTGGTGGCCGCGGCGCTCGACCTCTTCGTGGAGCGCGGGTATGCGGCCACGCGACTGGAAGACGTGGCTGCCGCGGCCGGCGTATCCAAGGGTACGGTCTACCTGTACTTCGCCAATAAGGAAGAGCTGTTCAAGTCGGTGGTGCGCGCGAACCTGGTGCCGGCACTGGCGCGCGGCTCCGACCTGGTCGACGCCTACGACGGCAGCACGCCCGAGCTGTTGCGCGAGCTGCTGCGCGGCTGGTGGGGCCTGATCGGCGCCACGCCGGTGGCGGGACTGACCAAGCTGATCATGGCCGAGTCGGCCAATTTCCCGGACATCGCCCGTTTCTATAACCAGGAAGTGATGGTGCCGGGCGATGAGCTGTTCGCCAAGGTGCTGGCGCGCGGCGTGGCACGCGGCGAATTCCGCGCGATGCCGGCCAACCCCACCACGACGCTGGTCTGTGCGCCACTGGTGTTCCTGATGCTGTGGCAGCGCGCGCTGCGTGCCACCGCCGAGAAGGACATCGACCCCGAGGCCTTCCTGGACGGCCTGCTGGACACTCTGCTGTTCGGGCTGACCACCGGCGACGCCCGCAATCGCCCGCTGCCGCCGCAGACCGGCCCCTATATCTGGGAACGCATCCGCGACGACATGCTGGCGCAACGCGCCGCCGCCATGGAAGCCGACACTGAGTCCGATCCCCCCGCGCCGCAACCCGGCCCCTGAACATGAAGCGAAAGACCCTGCTGATCACCGCCGCCTGCATCGCCCTTGCGCTGACCGCCACGGTCGCCGTGCGCAAGGCCGGCAGCGCGCGCCAGCCGCAGGCGCCGGCCCCGACGCTCAACGTGGTGGAATTCCTGCAGACCGACCTGGTCAGCGTTGCGCGCCAGGACCTCCGGGTGTCGCTGCCGCTGTCGGGCGGCCTGCGTGCGCTGAACCAGGCCTCGGTCAAGGCCAAGGTCTCGGGCGAGGTCAAGGCGGTGCTGGTGCGTGAGGGCGAGCCGGTGCGCGCCGGCCAGGTGATCGTGCGCATCGATCCCACCGAGTACGAGGCCAAGGTCGCGCAGGCGCGCGGCCAGATGCTGGCCACGCGCGGGCAGTTCGAAAACTCGCGCCAGAGCTGGGAGCGCAACCGCGAACTGGTTGGCAAGGGCTTTATCTCCAGGACCGCGTTCGACAAGTACCAGGCCGACCTGGACGTCGCCCGCGCCAACCTTGATGCGGCCCAGGGCGGCCTGGCGGTGGCGCAGAAGGCGCTGGCCGACACCGTGGTCAAGGCGCCGCTCGATGGCATGGTGGCCGCGCGCGCGGTGCAGCCGGGCGAGAAGGTCTCGCCGGATACGCGCCTGGTCGACGTGGTCGACCTGCGCGTGCTGGAACTGGAAGCACCGATCCCGATGGCGGACGTGGCGCGCGCCGCGGTCGGCCAGCCGGTGGCGCTGGACGTGGAAGGCGCCGGCCGCTTTACCGGCAAGCTGGTGCGCATCAACCCGGCCGTCAGCCAGGGCACGCGCAGCATCATGGTCTATATCCGCGTCGAGAATGCAGACCAGAAGCTGCGCGCCGGCATGTTCGCGCGCGGCGCGCTGGTGCTGGGCGAGCGTGCCGGCGTAGTGGCGGTGCCGTCCTCCGCGGTGCGCACGGAAGGCGAGCGCGCCTTTGTCTATGCCATCGACAAGGACACGCTGGCCGAGCGCCCGGTGCAGCTTGGCATCCGCGATGAGGCCAGCGGCATGGTGGAAATCGTCTCCGGGCTGGACGCCGGCACCGAGATCGTCCGCAACAACCTTGGCACGCTGCGCAGCGGCAGCCAGGTCAAGCGCGTCAAGGCGTAAGGACCCGCGCCATGTGGTTCACCCGCCTGTCGATCCGCAACCCGGTGCTGGCCACCATGATGATGATGGCCTTCATCGTGGTGGGGCTGTTTTCTTACCAGCGGCTGCCGGTCGACCAGTTCCCCGACATCACCTTCCCGGTGGTGGTGGTGCAGACCGAATACCCGGGCGCCGCGCCGGAGTCGGTGGAGTCCGACGTCACGCGCAAGGTCGAGGAGATCGTCAACACCATCTCCGGCATCGACGAGATCTTCTCGCACTCCTACCAGGGCACTTCGGTCGTCGTCATCAAGTTCGACCTGAGCGTCGACGTCGGTCAGGCCGCGCAGGACGTGCGCGACAAGATCGCACTGATCCGCCCGCAGTTTCGCGACGAGGTGAAAGAGCCGCGCGTGCTGCGCTATGACCCGTCCGACGCACCGATCTTCTATCTTTCGGTCTCCAACGCACCGGGCACCACCCGCAGCCAGCGCGAGCTGACCACCATCGCCGACCAGATCGTGCGCAAGCGGCTGGAGACGGTGCGCGGCGTGGGCGCCATCAATATCGTCGGCGGCACCAAGCGCGAGGTCGAGATCCGCATCCGGCCCGCGCAGCTCGAGGCGCTGGGGATCGGCGTGGACCAGGTGATGAACGCCATCCGCAACGAGAACCAGGAACTGCCCGCGGGCGAGCTGCGTTCCTCGGCCACGGAAACGGTGGTGCAGATCAAGGGCCGCGTGCCCACGCCGGAGGCGTTCCGCCAGCTCATCGTGGCGCGCCGCGCCGGCCAGCCGGTCACGCTGGGCGAGATCGCCGATGTGCGCGACGGCCAGGAAGAGCAGGAAAGCCTGGCGCTGCTGGACGGCAAGCGCGCGCTGTTCCTGTCGGTGGTGAAGGCACAGGGCCAGAACACCGTCGACACCGTCGACGGCCTGGTGCGCATGACCGAAGAAACACGCAAGCTGGTGCCGGCCGGCGTGCAGCTGAACGTGGTCAACGACACCGCGCGCGGCATCCGCAGCAGCGTCAAGGAGGTGCGATCGACGCTGCTGGAAGGCGCCTTCCTGACGGTGGCGATCGTGTTCCTGTTTCTGGGTTCGTGGCGCAGCACCGTGATCACCGGGCTGACGTTGCCGATCGCGCTGATCGGCACCTTCGGCGTGATGTATATGTGCGGCTTCACGCTCAACGTGATCACGCTGATGGCGCTGTCGCTGTGCGTGGGCCTGCTGATCGACGATGCCATCGTGGTGCGCGAAAACATCGTGCGCCACAACCTGATGGGCAAGGACCACCGCACCGCGGCGCTGGACGGCACCAACGAGATCGGGCTGGCGGTGCTGGCCACCACCTTCTCGATCGTGGCGGTGTTCCTGCCGGTGGGCTTCATGGGCGGCATCATCGGGCGCTTCTTCCACCAGTTCGGCATCACCGTGGTCGCGGCGGTGCTGATCTCGATGTTCGTCTCGTTCACGCTGGACCCGATGCTGTCGTCGGTCTGGCACGATCCGGACCTGCACGGCACCGGCAACAAGAAGAGCTGGTACGGGCGCACGGTGGGGCGCTTGCTGGACTGGTTCTCGGCAAAGATGGACAAGCTTGGCAACGGCTATGCCGGCATGCTGGGCTGGGCGCTGAAGCACCGGCTCGCCACCGCCATCATCGCCGCGGTGACCTTCTTCGGCAGCTTTGCGCTGGTGCCGCTGATCGGCACGGAATTCGTGCCCAATGCCGACCTGGGCGAGACCCAGGTGGGCTTCACCACGCCGGTGGGCACCTCGATCGAAGTCACCGAAGCCAAGGTGCGGCAGGTGGAAGCCGCGCTGAAATCCTTCCCCGAAGTGGCCTACACCTACGCCACCATCAACTCGGGCAATGCCTCGGGCCGCAACAATGCGCTGGTGTCGGTGCGCCTGACCGAGCGGCGCTCGCGCCAGCTGTCCACAGCGCAGCTCAACCCGCTTATCCGGCAGCGCCTGGCGGGCATAGCCGGCATCACGCTGACGATGGTGGGCATGCCCGACGGCGCCGGCGGCCAGAAGGCGATCCAGGTATCGATCCAGGGCGATGACCTGGACGAACTGCGGCGCCTGTCCAAGGAAGCCGGCACGCGCATGAAAGCGATCCGCGGCCTGGCCGACCTGGACTCGAGCATGAAGGACGACCGCCCCACCATCGAGGTGCGCATCCGGCGCGAGCTGGCCTCGGACCTGGGCGTGGGCGTGGCGCAGATCGGCAACGCCCTGCGCCCGCTGCTGGCCGGCGACGCCATCAGCTCATGGCGCGCGCCCGATGACGAGAACTACGACGTGCGCGTGCGCCTGCCCAAGGATGCGCGCACCGGCATGGCCGACCTGAGCGCGCTGATGATCGCCAGCAGCCAGACCAACGCCGACGGCTCGCCCAGGATGGTGCCGCTGCGCCAGATCGCCGAGCTGGTGCCGACCACCGGCGCCAACCAGATCAGCCGGCGCGACCTGAACCGCGAGGTCGAGCTGACCGCCAACGTGGCCGGGCGCTCAGCCGGTGAAGTCGCGCGCGACGTCAAGGCCGCGCTGGACGGCATGAGCTGGCCGGCCGGCTACAAGTACCGCTTTGGCGGCTCGACCAAGTCGATGAACGAGTCCTTCGGCTACGCCGTGTCGGCGCTGGCGCTGGCGGTGATCTTCATCTACATGATCCTGGCCTCGCAGTTCGCCAGCTTCTTCCAGCCGATCGCCATCATGACCTCGCTGCCGCTGACGCTGGTCGGCGTGTTCGCGGCGCTGCTGCTGTTCCGCTCGACGCTGAACATGTTCTCGATCATTGGCTTCATCATGCTGATGGGGCTGGTGACCAAGAACGCGATCCTGCTGGTGGACTTCGCCAACCAGGCGCGCCAGGGCCATGTGGACGGCGCCGACGGCCGCCAGCCGCTGTCGCGCGAGGCAGCGCTGGTGGAGGCCGCGCGCGTGCGGCTGCGCCCCATCCTGATGACCACGCTGGCGATGATCTTCGGCATGGTGCCGCTCGCCTTCAGCCTGGGCGAAGGCGCCGAGCAGCGCGCGCCGATGGGCCAGACCGTGATCGGCGGGATCATTACCTCGTCGATCCTGACGCTGGTGGTGGTGCCGGTGATCTATACGTATCTTGATGATTTTGGGGCCTGGCTGCGCCGGCTGTGGCAAGGCAAGGCGGCCAGCGAGCCAGCCGCGCACGCCCAGCCCGTACCCGGCCGGCAAGCGGCGCCGGACCGGCCGGCTCCGGCGGAGGCCAGCGCGGAATGAGCCCGGCGGCGTCTGCAAGGTTAAAATAAAGGGTTTGATAAGACTGTCCGGCCGTGGCACCGCGCGGCCGGCGCACAGACCGACAGCGGTTGGCATTGGTAAGGAATGGCAAGATGGATCTCGAAAAAGCCCGATTCAACATGATCGAACAGCAAATCCGCCCGTGGGACGTGCTGGACCAGGAAATCCTGGACCTGCTGGCGGTGGTCAAGCGGGAGCAGTTCGTCCCGGCCGCGTACGCCTCGCTGGCGTTCGTCGACATGGAGATTCCGCTGCCCGCCGGGCAGAACATGCTGGCCCCGCGCGTGGAAGCCCGCATCCTGCAGGACCTGGCCGTGCGCAAGCATGAGAACGTGCTGGAAATCGGCGCCGGCTCCGGCTACATGGCCGCCCTGCTGGCCAACCGCGCGCGCCACGTGCTGACCGTGGACATCGTGCCCGGGCTGGTCGAGCTGGCCCGCACCAACCTGGCCAACGCCGGCGTCACCAACGTCGACGTGGCCGAAGGCAACGCCGCCGACGGCTGGAGCGCCGCCGCGCCCTACGACGTGATCTGCATCTCGGGCTCGCTGCCGGCGATTCCGCAGTCGATCCTGTCGCAGGTCAAGGTGGGCGGCCGCATCGCCGCCTTCATCGGCGAGCTGCCGGTGATGGAAGCGCGCCTGGTCACGCGCGTGTCCGAGACCGAATACCAGGTCGTCAACCTGTTCGAAACCGCGGTCAAGCCCCTGCAGGGCGCGGCCCGGCCGTCGCAATTCCAGTTCTGAGGACGGAACCACCATGCAGGTCATCAAAGCGGCCGAACTGGCCCAGTGGCTGGCCGATGCCAGCCGCGCCAAACCGGTCCTGCTCGACGTGCGTGAAGGCTGGGAGGTGCAGACCTGCGCCATGCCCGGCATCACCCACATCCCGATGCGGGACATCCCCGCGCGCGCGGCCGAACTGGACGAAGACGCCGACATCGTCTGCATCTGCCACCACGGCGCACGCAGCATGCAGGTGGCGGCCTATCTGGAGCGCCAGGGCTACGCCAGGGTCTACAACCTGACCGGCGGCGTCGACGCCTGGGCCAGCGATGTCGACCCGGCCATGCCGAAGTACTGAAGCGGCAGTCCAGCACAGCAACACCAAGAAGAAACGACTGTAGCCGCGGCCCGTGCCCGGCAACCTGGAGCTTTCATGACGTTTGCGCCCAACGCCCTGCCCGGAGTGATCCGGACACGCCTGGCGATCGCGGTTTCCCTGCTTGCCCCGCTGCTGGCCATGCTGCCCGCGGCACCGGCAAGCGCGGCCGACCTGCTGCAGGTCTATCGCGATGCGCAAGCCAATGACGCGCAGTTTGCCAGCGCGCGCTCGCAGCTGCTGGCCACGCGCGAGCGGCTGCCCCAGGGCCGCGCCGGGCTGCTGCCGCAGGTGGTCGGCACCGCGGGCGTCAACCGCACCAAGCTCGACCAGACCGCCTCCTTGCCGATCGGCGGCTCGCCCAGCGCCTCCGGCACGCGTTTCTTCAACAACAACAACTGGCAGCTGCAACTGAGCCAGCCGCTGTTCCGCTGGGACCGCTGGGAAACCTACAAGCAGGGCGAACTGGCCTCGCTGGCCGGCGAAGTCAGCTTCCAACAGGCCGAGCTCGACCTGATCACGCGCAGCGCGCAGGCCTATTTCGACGTGCTGGCGGCACAGGACAACCTCTACCTGGCACGCGCGCAGAAGAAGGCCATCTCCGAGCAGCTGGAGCAAGCCAAGCGCAATTTTGAAGTCGGCACCGCCACCATCACCGACACCAACGACGCCCAGGCCCGCTACGACCTGGCCACCTCGACCGAGATCGCCTCGCAGAGCGACCTGGAGATCAAGCGCGCCACGCTGCAGCAGATCACTGGCAAGCCGGTCGACGAAGTGCTGGGCCTGCGCCCCGAGGCACCCATCCCCGGCCCGCAGCCGCCCGACGTCAACGCCTGGGCCGCGCAGGCAGAGACCAGCAACCTGCAGGTGAACCTGGCCAGCTACAACCTGGAAACCGCACAGCGCGAGACCAACAAGGCCAAGGCCGGCCACCTGCCCTCGGTCGACCTGGTGGCCTCATACGGCTTCACCAACCAGACCGGCAGCGCCACGCAGGCGATCTCCACCCATTACAACGCCTCGCAGATCGGCGTGCAGCTGACCATGCCGATCTTCGCCGGCGGCCAGATCCAGTCGCGCGTGCGCGAGACCCTGGCCCTGGCCGACAAGGCCGCCAGCGACCTGGAATTCGCGCGCCGCACCGCCGCGCAGACGGCCCGCCAGACCTACTCCGGCGTGTCCAACGGCCTGGCCCAGGTCAAGGCCCTGGAAGCCGCCGAACGCTCGGCCACCAGCGCGGTGGAATCCAACCAGCTCGGCTATGAAGTGGGCGTGCGCATCAATATCGACGTGCTGAACGCCGAAGCGCAACTGTTCTCCACCCGGCGCGACCTGGCCAAGGCGCGCTACGACACCATCATGAACGGCTTGAGGCTGAAGGCCTCCACTGGCGTGCTGCAGGAAGCCGACGTGGTGCAGATCAACACCCTGCTGACCTCGTCGCCGGGCGCGCTGTATAAGCTGCCCGCGCCCGCCCAGGCCGGCGCCAGGGCCCCGGCAACCCCGCGCGCCTCGGTCGAGCGCCGCGGCACGCGGCGCGAAGCCACGCCCGCGGGAGCACCGCGCACCTGATCCTTCGGAGAACGCCGCAACGCAAATGGGCCGCAACTGCGGCCCATTTGCATGAACGGCGTCGCCCCCTACTTCGCCCGCGTACGCGACTCCACCTTCAGCAGCTGCCAGCGGATCGACGACGCATCCGCCGGCGGGTTCGGCACCTGGTACTCACGCACGCGCAGCTTGTAGGCCACGCCCGGCTCAAAGTCCAGCCCCTCGATCGGGCCATACCAGAGCTGCCAGGGCGCCTCCGGCGATTCGCGCCAGCGGTAGCACGTCATCTTGCCCACGCCCGAGCACTCCACGCGCTGCGAATCGATGTAGACCACCTTTTCCACGCCGCCAGCCTCCACACTCGCTCCACGCTTGCCCAAGCCTTCGCGCTCGACAAACTGCAGCAGGTCGCCGCCGGCGGTCTTCCAGATGATCTGCCGGCCCGTGCTGCCCGCCGACGGCTGCGTGCCGACCGTGGCAAACGGCGTCTGCATCGCCTTGAGCAGAGCCGATTCCAGTTCCATGCGCGGCGGCGGGCAAGCCATGCGCGTGCCGGCAATGCGGTCGAAGCGGATGCCGGTATCGGTCTTGCCATAGCTGCCGGTAAAGCGGTTGCAGCCACTGGTGCCGCTGACCGTGCCCTGCGCGGCATCGATGCCCTCATTGAACTCAAATATGATGGGCTGGCCGTTGTCGCCGTGCGGGATATCGCGCAGCGCGCCGTCGGGCTGCTGCCAGCGCACCAGTTCCCAGCGGCTGGGGCCGGAGGGTTGGGTCTGGTTGAGGTTGGTGCCGGCGGAGGGGAGGTCCGGTGCTGTCGCGGTCGTGCAGGCCCCGAGCATGGCTGCCACCAGCAAAGCGGCCGCGCCACGGGCAGGCAGAGCAAAGGGAAGCAGGCAGGTACGGCTGTGCATGAAGAACTCCTGTGATTAGCCGCGCAAGAACGGCCGCATGGCTTGTGCAGTCGGCAGGTATGCCATCGCGAATGCCGAACGGTGCACCTGCCTGCGGACCATTAGTTTAGCAAGCGACCTGCGCACCTCAATAAAGTAGCGAATAAGGCATATACATCCTGTAACGCCCCCACAACGCCAAGCGGCTAGGATGCGGGGATCCAGATATACCACCACGGCCATCCGATATAATCGCCCCGCCTGGCGCAGCAATGTGACCGAAGGGCTCCGCCGCTCAAAAGGCGGTGATAACAATGAAGGATGGAACGGCACACCCCTACCGGGTGCACAAACCCTTCCATCGGAATCCTCCTCCATGCTCTTGATGATGAGATTGCAGAGATCCCAATCTCACGGGATCGAAAAAGCCTTCTACCTGGCCGCCTGCGCTGTCCTGGCGGCGTTCCCCGCGCTGATGTTTGTCAAGCCGACGCTCAGCAACATCTGCTATGGACTCCTGCTCGGCTGGAGCGCCTGCACCCTCGTTGCCGGCGGACGTGCGGGCTTGGTGGAATGTGGCTCGCTGCTGCGCCGATACTGGCTGTTCATGCTGGCCATGGCGGCGCTGCCGCTTGCGGTGCTGCTGCAGCAACTGCTGGCGGGGGCGGAGGAGCCGCATGTTTCCTACCTTTACCTGCGCTTTGCTTTGTTCATCCCGTTGGTTTTTGGGATGGTACGGCTTGGCAGGGGTGGGATGCGGAGTGTGCAGTGGGGTTTCGTGGCTTGCGCACTCCTTTCTGCCGTTTGGATTCACGAGGCGGCAGCTGCCGGCCGCCCAGCTCACGTAGGGTTCTCCAATATCATTCCCCTTAGCAATCTTTCCATGCTGATGGGAATACTCGCCCTGATTTCAATTGGATGGGATCGTCCCAGAGACTATTTGCAATCGGGCACGAAGCTGCTGGCCGGCCTTGCTGGCCTGTACGCCTCATACATGAGCGGCACGCGTGGCGGCTGGATCGCCATCCCCGTGCTGGCGATCATTGCGTTGGCAGCATCACGCAGATTGACTCGCTTACACAAGGCGGCTGCCCTCGCCGGACTGGCTGGTCTCATGGCCCTCACCTGGTTCGGCAGCGCCTGGGTGCAGCAGCGCACGACAGAGGTTGTATCCGAACTGTCTCAATTTGATCACCATGTAACACCGGACACGTCGATCGGGATACGGCTACAGCTGTGGCGAGTATCGCTCCAGATGGTGCAGGCTCACCCCTGGACCGGCGTGGGGCCGGAGAACTTCGAGCAGACCCTGGAAACGCTTGGGGCGCAGCATGTGATCTCCCCGCTCGCTGCCACCATGCCGCATTCACACAATGAACTCCTGCATGCTACGGCCACGCTCGGCATCCCGGGCCTATTGGCAATCCTTGCTCTGTATCTGGTACCGGCCGCCTTCTTCCTGCGCCACCTTGGCAATGCAGACCGGGGCACGCAAGTCGCCAGCGCCATGGGCCTGGCCCTGTGCTGCGGCTTCATGGTGTTCGGCCTGACCGAGGTCATGTTCGCCACGACCCTGGTCAATGCCTTCTACAGCCTGATCATGGCTGTGTGCTTTGCTTACGTGGTTGCGCGCAAGGACGCTTTGCCCGCGCAGGCGGCCAGTTGAGCCAGGACTCACGACGGCACATCTGCTTCCTGACCGGGACATTGAATGCGATGGCCGGCGCGGAACGGATGACCGCAACGATCGCCAATGCGCTGGCCGATCTTGGCCATCATGTCACTATCCTTAGCCTCTGGGACGCTGCCAGCCAGTTTCCGTTGCATCCACGCGTGCGCCATGAAGCGCTGTACGCGCAACGGCCCTCTTTCAAACGCGCCTATTTCGCCACGGTCGCCGGCATCCGCAGGCACTGCACCGCGCATCGCATCGATGTGCTGGTACAGGTCGACACCATGCTCGAACTGTTCGTGCTGCCTGCCACCCTCGGCCTGGGCCTGCACCATATCGCGTGGGAGCATTGCCATTTCGACGAGGATCTCGGCAAGCCGGCGCGCAAGGTGGCACGGCGACTGGCCGCGCAGTTCTGCCGGCAGGTAGTCGTGCTGACAGAGCGGGACCGCCGCCGCTGGCTTGAGGCACTGCGGCCGCGCAGCGAGGTCGTCGGCCTGCCGAATCCGCTGCCGTTTCCGATGCCGGCCGAACCCGCGCCACGCATGCAGAAGACCGTGCTGGCCATGGGCCGTCTGGTCCCGGCGAAAGGCTTTGATATCTTGCTGCGCGCCTGGCAGAAGGTGGCGGAAGCGGAACCGGAATGGCAACTGGTCATCCACGGCGAAGGCGAAGAGCGCCCTGCCCTCACTGCACTGATCGGCCAGCTGCAACTGCAAGACCGGGCCAGCCTGCCGGGTATCTGCCAGGATCCGGCGCAGGCCTACGGGCATGCATCGGTCTTCTGCCTGAGTTCGCGCTATGAGGGATTCGGGCTGGTGCTGATCGAAGCGATGGCCTTTGGCCTGCCAATCGTATCGACCGATTGCGAGACCGGCCCCCGCGAACTGCTCGTTCCAGGACAGGATGCGCTGGTGGTTCCCGCGGATGATGCCGATGCGCTCGCCAAGGCGCTGCTGACGGTGATCCGCCAACCGGAACTGGCGAGCCGCCTTGGCGCCGGTGGCCGCCACAAGGCAAGCCATTTCACGCTGGAGCGGCTTGCCCTGCAGTGGGAGGCCCTGGTCAAGGCACCAGGGTAAGCACCGGATCAGCCCTCCAGCGCCGGGGCCAGCGCAGCGAGGGTGCGCACGGTGGCGCCGCGATGCAGGCCCGCAAAGGTCTGCGCATGCGCGCGCATTTCCGCCAGCCGCGCTGGATCGGCCAGCACGCTTGCCGCGGTGCGCATCAGCGCATTGGCATTGTCGACGCGCAGGCAAGCGCCCGCGGCAATCGCGTCTTCCGTCGCCTGCGCAAAGTTGAAGGTATGCGGGCCAACCAGCACCGGCGTGCCGACCGCGCAGGCCTCGATCAGGTTCTGCCCCCCGAGCGGCAACAGGCTGCCACCGATGAAGGCGAGATCCGACGCAGCAAAGTACATCGCCATCTCGCCCATCGAATCGCCCAGGACGATATCGGCAGTCAGCGGCGACTGGATGCCGTCAAGATCCAGTGCACTCCGGCGCTCGACCGAGAACCCCGCACGCGCCGCCATCGCGGCGACTTCATCGAAGCGCTGCGGGTGACGGGGGATCAGCAGCAGAGCGGGACGCGGGACATTGCCCGCCAGTGATTGCCAACGGGAGAAGGCATCGAGCAACATCGGCTCCTCTCCCTCGCGCGTGCTGGCGGCTGCCAGCACCGCACGCGTGCCAAAGACCTTGCGCAACTGCTCGCCCAGCGCAACGCCTGCCGGCGCCGGCTGCATATCGAACTTCAGGTTGCCGGTGATCTGCACCGCCGGCACGCCCAATGCCTGAAAGCGCTCGGCATCACCCACGGTCTGCGCCAGCACGCCCGCAAAATCCCCGTACATGACCGCCGCCGCGCGCCCAAACCGCGCCGTGCGCCGGAAGCTGCGCGGCGACAGGCGCGCATTGACCAGGAACAGCGGCACTCCGGCCTTGCGCGCGCCGCGCACCAGGTTGGGCCACACCTCCGTCTCCATCAGCATGCCCGCCTGCGGCCGGAAATACCGCATGAAACACCCCACCAGCCACGGCAGGTCATACGGCAGGTAGCATTGCAGGATGCGCGGCTCCTTGCCGAACAGCTGTGCACCGGTCTGGCGGCCGGTCGGCGTCATGTGCGTCAGCAGCAGGCGGTGGTGCGGATAGGCGCCGAGCAGCGCGTCGATCAGCGGCTGCGCCGCGCGGGTCTCGCCCACAGACACGGCGTGGACCCAAAGCCACGGACCTTTCCGTGGCAGGCTGCCGTAAACACCCAGGCGTTCGCCGACGTGCTGCACATAGCCCGGCTCCTTGCGCGCACGCCAGGCCAGGCGCAGCAACGCCAGCGGCAGCACCACCACCCACAACATGCTATAGAGCAAACGCAGCATCAGGCAGCCACTCCGCGCACGCGGCAAGCCGCGTCGTAGACCTCATCGACCGACGGCACCACGCCGTCGTCACCGACATTGGCGATGCGCCCGGACCAGTAGCCCTCAGTCTTCCAGCGCCACGTGGCCGTATAGATCTCCACCGTCGGCCGGCACAACGCCGCGGCGATATGGACCAGGCCCGTATCGACCCCGATCACCACCTCGGCCCGGTTGATCAGCCCGAAACCCTGCATCACTGAGAATCGCGGCAACACCCTCGCCTGCGGCACACCTGCAGCAATCTCTTCGGCAGCCTGGCGTTCCTTGTCATTGCCCCACGGCAGCAACATCACTAGACCCTCATCAGCCAGCCGCCTGCCCACCGCATGCCAGTTCTGCACCGCCCATTTCTTGCGCGCGCCAGCAGTCGCATGGAAGCACACGGCATAGCGTGCAGGCAAGTCGCCCCACAGCGGATCGTCAACATGCAGCGATTGCGCGGCAGGCCCGAAAAACTGCGGCGGCTCCGCCGGCGCAAGCCCGGTCAGCGCAGCGCCCAGCAAGCGCGAGCGCCGCACCGAATGCGTCTGGCGCGGCACGCGCACCGGATCGGTGTATAGCAGCCGCGCCGCCGGCTCATAGCCAGAGCCCTGCGTGGCATTTCCCAGCCCAATAATCGGCGCGCCGGGCGCCCGCGCGGCCACGCGCGCAACCACCGCGGTCTTGAGCAAACCCTGGCTCTCGATCACCGCGTCATAGCGCTCCTGGCGCAACGCGTCACGCACCTCGCCCACCTCGCGCCAAGTGCCGCCCTGCAGGATGCGCTTGCGCCAGCGCCGCAGCGCAAACGGAATTACCCGGCGCACCTCCGGCAACAGCCGGACAAGCTCGACATAGCCCTCTTCCACCACCCAGTCGATCTCGGCACCCGGCCAGCGCGCGCGCAGATCATGCACCAGCGGCATGTTGTGCACCACGTCACCGAGCGACGACACCTTGACCAGCAGGATGCGCGGCCGTTCCGGCAGCGTGAAAGGCACCGCGGCCGGCGTGGACTGCACCACACCGGCCGCGTCCGACGATGCCGCCGGCACCGTCGCGCGCTCAGAACGGGAGCTGAGCATCCGGCTTCTCTGCCAGGATCACGCGCTTGAACTCCGCCTGGATACGCGCCAGTGCGGCGTCGTTGTCCGCCTCGAAACGCATCACCACCACCGGGGTGGTGTTGGACGGGCGCGCCAGGCCGAAGCCATCGGCATATTCCACGCGCACGCCGTCGATGGTGATGACCTCGCGCGCGCCTTCGAACTTCGCGTTCGCCTTGATCCGGTCCAGCAGCGTGAACGGCTCACCCTCGGCACACTTGAGTTGCAGTTCCGGCGTGTTGTTGGCATTCGGCAGCGCATTCAGCACCGCGCTCGGATCCGCGTGGCGCGACAGGATCTCCAACAGGCGCGCGCCCGTGTACAGGCCATCGTCAAAGCCATACCAGCGGTCCTTGAAGAACACGTGGCCGCTCATCTCGCCAGCGATCGGCGCGCCCGTTTCCTTCAGCTTGGCCTTGACCAGAGAATGGCCGGTCTTCCACATCAGCGGCTCGCCGCCATGTTCGCGGATCCAGGGGGCCAGCTTCCCAGTGCACTTCACGTCGTAAATAACCTGGGCACCCGGGTTGCGCGACAGGATCTCTTCAGCGAACAGCATCAGTTGCCTGTCCGGGAAAATCACCTGACCGTCCTTGGTCACCACGCCAAGGCGGTCGCCATCGCCGTCGAAGGCCAGGCCGAGCTCGCAGTCAGTCTCGCGCAGGGCCTTCATCAGATCCTGCAGATTCTCGATATGGGCGGGATCAGGGTGGTGGTTCGGGAAGTTGCCGTCCACGTCGCAGAACAGCTCAGTCACCTCACAGCCCAGGCCACGGAACAGGTCACCCACGAACGCGCCGGCCACGCCGTTGCCGGCATCCAGGGCAACCTTCATCGGACGGGCCAGCTTGACGTCGCTGATGATGCGGTCGAGGTACTTTTGGCGCACATCGACTTGCTTGTAGGTGCCGGCACCGCTGCTGAACTGGCCGGCTTCAATCCGCTGGCGCAGCGCCTGGATCTGCTCGCCATAGATCGCCTTGCCGGCCAGCACCATCTTGAAACCGTTGTAGTCCGGCGGGTTGTGGCTGCCGGTGACCATGATGCCGGAGGTCGGGCGGACGCCGTCGATCTCGATGTTGGTGGCGAAGTAGACCATCGGGGTGGCGACCAGGCCGATGTCGATCACGTCCAGGCCGGCGGCGCGCAGGCCTTCTACCAGGCCGGAGATAAGGTCGGGGCCGGAGAGACGGCCGTCGCGGCCTACGGCGATGGTTTTTTCGCCCAGGTCAACCGCGGCGGAGCCGAAGGAGAGACCGATGAAGCGCGCAGCTTCACGCGTCAGCGTCTTGCCAACAATGCCGCGAATGTCATAGGCCTTGAAAATCGATGAGTCAATTTGCATGAGCGTTACGATGGTTGAATGCGTGTTTACGACAGGACAGCGTCGATACCGCCAATGTGTGCAAAGCAGCATTGTGCCGGATTGTGCAACCGCAGTAACCGTCGAGATTGACGAAGGACACTGGATTGCAACGTCAAGGCGCACACAATGCACTAATGTGCACACCTCGAACCGCCGGATAGGGAGGCAGTTATAATCATGCGCCCCGATTGCAGAATTCCCGCCCTCGGTGGACTTGGGCCCAGGTGCGCAGGGAAGCGCAAGATTGTGCACACTCATCCACCCGGACTAACCATCATACCTTTGCTTAACTAGCCGGTGGCCGGGGAAAAACCGGTTGCAGTTGCAAAATTTTGTAAATCTGTACAGTGACAAACTCGCGTAGAGGGTTGACGTGTGGCTAGATTCACCAATGACGAAAACCAATAGTATTTCCCGCTCGGCACCAGCCGTTCGCGCGCGAGGATCCGAGATCATCCGGCGCGCCAGCCGGATGGTGGCCTGGGCACTGTTAGGCTTGATATTTCTCGGCCTCGGCATGTTTGCAGTTGAAGTACTACGCCAAACTGGAATTGTCACTGGGCTGTTCACGCGCACGCTGGGCTGGTCCGCGGCTGCGTACGTCGGTGCGTTCGTGCTCATGCTCAGGTCGCTGCATTTGCCGCCTGTGGAGGGCAACAGCCTTGTCGGGCTGTCGGTGACATTGGCTTTTGTAGCCCTGCTGCTGTGTTTCGCCGTTATGCGACTGGAGTATTCGCGCGTAGCGTTGTTGCTCACCTATTTTGGCACGCTGGTGTGGACGTGGTTTGGGTACCGCTTGTTTGTCAGGAACTATGTACCCGTGTTTGGATACTCCGATCCCACGACGCTCGCGCAACTCGAACAGATCGTGAACATGCCCGGTGCAGCCCCGCCGAGCCCGCACCGGTTCGAGCATATCCGGTCCCTGGAGGAAGCCACCGGGTGTGACGCATTGATGGTCGATCGGCACGCCATGGCCGATCCGGAACGCACTCGCACGCTGTCGCAGCTGAAGTTAACACATGTCCGCATGTATTCCGTCGAACGAATCGGCGAGATGCTGACTGGGCGGGTGGGACTCGCGCACATCGATGAGAATTTCCTGGACGACTACGCCAAGCACTATTTTTACGGCTTCCTGAAGCGACTCATAGACATTGTTTCCGTGGTGGCAATGGCACCGCTTGCAGTTCCGGTAGGCGCGCTAGTGGCACTTGCCGTCCGCCTTGAGTCAAAGGGCCCGGCGGTATTCCGTCAAGTGCGTGTCGGTCTGTTCGGCCGCCCCTTTGTCATGTTGAAGTTCCGCAGCATGACCACAGAGGAAGATGCTCCTGCGCAGTTCGCGTCGAAGCAAGATCCTCGTGTCACCCGCGTTGGCCGGATCATCCGCAAGTATCGCCTCGACGAAATTCCGCAGCTCTGGAATGTATTGACCGGTGACATGAGCCTGATCGGGCCGCGGCCGGAACAAGTGCCCATGGTCGAGCAGTTCTCGCAGAGCATTCCCTACTATCCCTATCGCCATCTGGTTCGCCCCGGCCTCTCGGGCTGGGCGCAGGTACAGCAGGGGTATGTCGGCACCCACGAAGAGACGGTCACAAAGCTAAGTTACGACCTGTACTACGTGAAACACTGTTCATTTGCCTTGGATCTGCTGATTGCAGTCAAGACACTGCGAACCTTACTTACCGGATACGGCGCGCGTTGAACCCGTCCGAGCCATCCGCTCAGCCGGAGTCTTTGCGTATCCTGCTGGTGGCGACCGGCCTACGCATGGGCGGTGCTGAACAGCAGGTTGCTGCCCTCGCGAAAGAATTCATCGCACGAGGCCACAGCGTCGCGCTGATCAGCCTGACTCCGGATTGCGAAGTCCCCATGCCCGACGCGGTAGAGCGGCTGATGCTCGATTTGCGCAAGACACCTCTGTCGATGGTTTGTGCGCTCTTGAAAGCACGACGCTTCGCACTGGAATGGCGCCCGGACATCGTGAATTCGCATATGTTCCATGCGAATCTGTTTGCGCGGTCACTGTCGCGCATTTGCCGGCTGCCTCCGCTGATCTGCGCGGCACACAGCTTTTCAGAGGGCGGCCGGCTGCGCATGCTCTGTTATCGGCTTACCGATCGCTGGTGTACGCTGACGACGCAGGTCAGCCAGGCCAGTCACGCAGAGATGATCCGGGCAGGAGCCGTCAGGCCTGACCGCGTTCGCGTGATGTACAACGGGATCGATACGGAGAAATTCAAGCCAGACGTGGCACTACGCGAGCGCACACGCGCGCAGCTTGGCATTGATTCCCGCGCACGTTTGATCCTGACCATAGGACGTCTGGCCGTAGAGAAAGCGCAAGATAGGCTGATCGATGCGTTCCAACGGATGAACCGTTCACAAACTACTCGCCTTTTCGTTGCAGGCGATGGGCCGCAGCGTGCAGCGTTGCAGGAGCGGATATCAAAATACGGACTGCACGATGCCGTCTCACTGCTGGGGACAAGGCACGATATTCCCGCCCTGTTAAATGCAGCTGACCTTTTCGTACTCTCTTCGCGCGTCGAGGGCATGCCGCTAGCGATTGGCGAAGCGCTGGCTTGCGGGCGCCCTGTCGTAGCCACTTCGGCGCCCGGCGTCAAGGAACTAATGGGTGACCTTGGCACCATAGTGCCCATTGACGATATCGACGCACTGGCGCTTGCCATGACGCAAGCGTTTGCCGCGGAGGCCGGAACAGATGGCCAACGCGACATGCGCCGCCAACGAATCGTCACGCACTTCGGTATTGCCGCTGCCGCCGATCGCTGGTTATCGCTCTATCGCGAGATGCACTTCGAAGCCTCCGAACACGCACGCTGCACAAGGTCATGCGGCGACGCATAGCTGGCAACGTCGGCTGGATGTTGCTCGATCGCTGCTCGCAAGTTCTGGTGGGCATCGGCATCGTCGCGATACTCGCCCGTACCCTCGGCACCGACGGCTTTGCGGCGTTTCAATACGCCCAGTCCCTAGTACTGATCGGGGCCTCCGTCGCGCTGATTTGCGGTAGCGAAGTCGTGGTTCCGCGGCTTGTGGCCCTTGGCGATCTAGCCGCACAACATCGGCTCCTCAAGCACGTATTCCGCCTGCGCCTTCTGGCCGCTTGCTGCGCCTACCTGCTGGTCTGCGGCTTTCTATGGGTATCCCGGCAAGGGGATGCCAGTTGGCAGCCGGCGTTGATCTTGGGTATCACAATCCTACTGCGCGAACCCTCTGGCGTCGTGATCGCGTGGACGCAGGCCCATACGCGAACCCGGCCAAGTGTGCTGATCAATCTTGCTTCCCTGGCTTTGAAAGCCGGCTCTGTTGCCACGCTTGCCGTGTTGGGAATTCATGCCGTTGGCACCTACGCCGCCGCTTTCGTTCTTGAGGCCCTGATGGCCGCCGTCTTACTCGGCACCTTCTATCGCAAATACATGCCACAGCAGGCTGTCGATTACGATGGCCAACTGACGCGTCAGCTGTTCCGCGATGGATCTCTTTTCTGGATCAGCTTTATGCTGATGATGGCGGCACGCAGGGCTGATCAGCTGATACTCAGGCCGCACGTACCTTCTGAAGAGTTCGCTGCCTATGCGGCCGCAATGCAGATCGTGGACAACTACACCACGTTGGCCACCATTCTCGCAGGTGGCATCGCTCCGCTCTATGTCTATGCACGGGATGCGTCCGCTGGCATTCGCAATGTACTGAAGCTGGCGGCCTTCATCACCATCGTGGGGGCTGCCGGCACCGTGCCCCTTATCCTCCTGGCGCCATGGATCGTGCATCTGTTGTATGGCGCCGCGTTTGCGGAGGCAAGCTCGCTATTGCGCCTGGCCACCCTTGCCTCGCCATTGGTGTTTGCCGATGTTGGCTTTACTATCCTGGCAATTTACCTGCGCAAGCCCCGATGGATCGCCATCAAATGGGGCCTTGCGCTTCTGGCAACAGTTGCTGTCGATCTGACTGCTATTCCCCGATTTGGCGCGAAGGGGGCCATTCTAGGCTACACAGTTGCCAATGTCCTGGCCACGCTGGCAGGCATCTACATGTGGCTCCACGCGCGAAGGGCTCAGCCATGACCTGCGCAGTGCCAATTTGAGCTTAACCAGGCGCATGCCCATCAGCCGCAACTCTTCGAAGGACCCCTGGAGCGCAAAATGTTGCAGACCCTGAGGCTGGCACTGGCGCAGAGACCGTCCACGGCGTTGGAGAGAGAGGGAATTCAGCTTCCATCTGGCTCGCAATGGCACTATCGCGAGCGAAGTCTCCGTATCCATCGGATCACGACCCACGCTCGCTGCATGATCAGCAAGTGAATGCCCGTAAGTAGCAGGAATGCGACGAACAGGATGGACTCCGGCACGCCTTGCTTCCATGCAATCACGCCAATCAGACCGAGGAGAAAGTTGCCGACCAGGAGGAACCAGACTGCCTGCTTGCTATCCAGTCCCGCCCGCAACAGCAAGTGATGCAGGTGGGTGCGATCGGCCGCCAGCGGATTCTTGCCCTGGATTGCCCGACGCAAAACCACCGCCAGCAGATCAATCAAGATCAGCCCGACCACCCATAGCATAACGGCCGGGGGTACGTGGCCCGCCGGGTTGTACTCCTTCTGCGACAGTTCCACCGAGAACCAGCTGATCCCATAACCCAGCAACAAGCTTCCTGCATCGCCCAGGAAAACCAACCGGCGGCGCAGGGGGCTGGGCATGTTGAACAGCAGGAAACCTGCAATGGCGCCACACACCAGAAGGCAGATCCGGTATGCACCCGGATTGCCAATGTCGTTTGCCAGCCACGCGAACCATCCGAACACGATAAAGGAAAGTCCCCCTGCCAGGCCATCCATGCCATCGGTCATGTTGATGGCATTGACCACTGCGAGGACAGCAAGAAGGGTCAGCGGAATGCCCCACGCATGAAGAATGACGTCGCGCTTATTGAGAAGATCGCCCAGCGAGTGTAGATACACCTCGCCCCACGAAGTCATCAGGATTGCCGCTGTGAACTGGAATGCCAGCTTGCTTAGTGGCGGAATGCCATTCAGATCGTCGAAGAGGCCAACCAGCGCAAGCAGCGTCAGGCCAATGTACAGCGGCGTGTACTGATCATAGCCGCGCACGAACATCGCCGTGGACACCCAGACCGCGATGAGGATCGCGATACCGCCGACCAGCGGCGTCGAGCCTTCGTGCCGCTTTCTTCCGCCGGGGTGGTCAAGCAAGCCTCCGCGGGTGGCCAGTGGGCGCAGGATCAGCACAGCGCCTGCACTCAACAAGGCCGCGATTGCAGGGAGCCAGAATAGTTCAAACATGAAAACTCAAGAGAAATCGTAACGCCAAGGTCGGGCCGGCATTCGCGTAGAATGTCGGCTTCCCGCCCGTGTCCACGTTCAGCATTGCAGCGCAGGCGAACGTGCGGCGGCGAGCGGTCATTTGACTTCACATCGTGCCGCCCCGATAGTAGGGCCTGCCCTCCGCGTTGTGCAACCGCACAACCACAGTATTGTTCATGCTCTTGCCTATTTTTCTCGTATCGCGTAATGGGGTAAAGAACACGGGCGGCGTCGAGCGCGTCGTACATCTTCTCCAGAGTGACCTCAAACGGCATGGCGCCGAAGTAACCCTGGTCGACGAAGCCATGGTTTTACCACAGTTTCTGTGTGGCAAGCGCCTTGCGCAGTTTGCCTTTCCAATCGCGGCATCGCTGTGGCTATGGGCCAGAAGATTATCTGGCGGCAAGTTCGTGACCATTTCGAACTCCTCGTACACACCACTCTATCCTGCTGAAGCAGTAATCGTTCACGGTTCCGCGGCTGGTTATATCCGGGCCTTGGCCAAGTCGGGCAACCGGTTTCTGGGGATGCGGCTTCTGGCCCGCCTCGAAGGCCTGACAATGCGCTGCGCGCAGCGCGTGATCTGCGTCTCGGAAGCCGTCCGCGACCTGTGCATTGGCCACCATGGGGTACCCGCAAGAAAATGCCGCGTGGTCCACAACGGCATTGACGCGACCGTGTTCCATGCCGGGCAGAAATTCACAAACGGCCTCGTGCGACTGGGCTTTGCGGGACGCCTGGAATATGGCAAGGGGTTGCCTTATCTGATCGAGATAGCGCGCTGGATCGGCACCCAACCCGACATGCGGCTGGTCATCGCAACGACGAGTGACGTTCCGACTGCCCTGCAGAATCTCCCCGGCGTCACAATAGTTCCCGGCCTGGCACCGGATCAGATGTCGACTTTCTACGACATGATCGACATCATGCTATTGCCCTCCCTCTTCGAAGGGTTCGAGCTTGTCACACTCGAGGCACTGGCTTCCGGCGTCAGTGTACTAGGCACCAGGGTGGGCGCCTGCGATGTATTCCTGCGGCAAGGCCTGCCCTGGGTCAGCGAACTGCCGACAGACACCGGCGATTTCGTCAGGCAAGCTGCGTCGATTTTTGAGCGTCTGCGACGCAATAGCGACCCCGTCCGCATGCACGCATTCATTGAAGAATCCTTCTCCATCGAGCGTTTCTGTAAGCAGATTCGCGCACAACTGCAATTACGAGATTCGTGAACGTTCTGCTGATATCACCCAATGGGCTTCAAGAGCTTTCCGGGGGCGGCCTTTACCTCCGCTCGCTGGCCCAGGCGCTTTGCGCCGCCCAAGGCGTCGACCAGCTGACCGTCATCAGCAAGGACATGGGAAATGGGGAAATATTCGAGTTCCCTGCCCACTGCAAACGCATTTACCTGAAAAAGACCAAACTCCGAGACGTAGCGGCACGCGTGCGGCTGTGCCCCACCTATTTGATGACTTACCGCTCGCTGTTGACGCGCGAAGCACGCGCTGCAGACGTGACGCTGTTCCACAATTCCCGTCTCGGCAGGCTCATGTCCGACATTCGCAAAGAAGTGCCTGGCAAGACCTACGGGATACTGAGCGACAACGTGGAAGCCGAACTAAAGCGCCAGCACAGTGGTGGAAATATGTTACGGCAAGTAAGTAATGCGTTGGATACGTGGCTCATTCGCCACGCAGAGGCCCCATGCCGCTCCGCGGACTTCATGACCTTTATCACTGAGGCCGACCGCACGTTGTTCGACAGCCATTACGGCATGCCCGCGCGCACAAACATATTGCCCATCTCGCTGTCTCGTGGCGAGCCCGACACTCAGCGCCTGGCGGATTCCACCGCCCGTCCGCAGATCCTGTTCACCGCCCATTTCGGCTTTGCACCAAATCAGACGGCTTTGCGACACTTCGCTGAAGTGGCAAAGGCGTTCAACGAAAGCGCCGAAACGCCCCCGCAATTCGTCGTTGCGGGCGCCCGTGCGGCGGAAATGGCCGCACCCTACCGCTTCCTGAAGGTCATCGACAATCCCGATCCCTGCCGGATGGCCAGCGCCTTCGCGTCAGCCGCAGTCTACCTGGCACCGGTAAGTTGGGGCAGCGGCATGAAGACCAAGGTCGCAGAGGCGTTGTCGTATGGCATCCCGGTGATCTGCATGCCAAATGCCGCAGTAGGCTATGAAGCCATGCTTTCCGACGAGCGGTATCGCGAGGCCATTAGCGTTGTTGAAAATGTGCCACAGATGGCACGCACACTTCACAGAATTTTACAAACCCACGATCAGGGGCCCCTCCGAAATGCTGCATCTGCAGCATTCGATGCTTTATACTCGCAGGCGTCGCAGACTCGGCGGCTGGAACTGCTACTCCTTGCAAAATGATTATATCGAGCGCGAAAAGACTGGTCAGCATCATTACTCCCGTGCATAACGATGGGAAGTATATTGGCGCGACCGCCATTTCGATCCTCCAGCAGAGCCTCACCGATTTTGAATGGATTTTGGTCGATGATGGTTCAAATGGCGAAACGGCAGCCGTGCTCGCCCGTCTTGCCGCATCTGACGCGCGCATTCGGATCATTACAAATCCGATGGCATACGGTCCCGCACGTGCGCGCAATATCGGTATCGCGGCCGCATCGGGAGAATATGTTGCATTTCTCGATGCGGATGACATCTGGGATGCGAATAAGCTGGAACAGCAGGTTAGATTTATGCGCCACCATGACCTGGATTTTAGTTATCACGACTATATTCCGTTCGAGGATGGCAGCGGCCGCCCAATATCGAAAATTTGCGGACCGAACCGGTTGACGCTGTTTTCCCATAACGCCCGGCGGGGCGTGGGGTGCCTGGCCGTCATGCTCAAGCGGAAGATAGCCGGCGACGGCGTTTTTCCAGCAATGCCTCCTGGCCTCGTGGCTGAAGACTTTGCCGCCTGGGCTATTCTGATCAAGGGCGGTCTGCGTGGTGAGCGCTTGCCCAAGACGCTGGCTTGGTATCGTGTACGCAAGCGCTCCTTCTCGTCTAACAAGTTCCGCTCGGCGCATTCTGTCTGGTTCATCATGCGCACGATGGAGGGCTTCGGCAAGGTCACGTCGGCGTTCTTCCTTGCGAGCTTCCTGTTCACAGCCATGACCTCACGGGTGGTGGCCCGTGTTTCCAGCCCTTACCAGACACTGGCCGCGCCTCCATGGCATTGAACGCACTGATCTCGGGTCTGGGCGTTCTCCTGAAGTTGCTCTGCGGCCTGGCCGCGAACAAGATCCTGTCCACGCAGTTGGGACCGGCGGCCTTCGGTTCGTGGGGCAATGTTTTCAGCCTTGCCACCCTCTACACCACATTCTCGAACGGCGGCATCGCACAGGGTCTCGTCGCGCGCCTGTCCGCACCATCGCAAGACATGCAGGCGCGTGCACGCTGGCTGACTGGGGGGATGTTGTTCGCGCTCGGCGTGCCTGTGATCATCGCCATTTGGCATGCCGGCTTCCGAGAGCTGGGCATTGTCAGTGGCGCCATGGCCCTGGACCCGTTTGCGGCTTTGATCCTGGGTCTGCTTGCCGGTCTCGCCCTCCAAATTCAGGCTACCGTGCTCGCTCAAGGCCGCGCTCGCCTCAATGCATTGGTGGTAGCGCTCTCCGGCGTCACGGCACTCTTGAGCTATTGGTTCTTCGTCACCCCCGGTTCGGTGCAAAGCGCCGTTCATGCGCTAATCGCCGGCTTTGCCGCGACGCTGGTGATCTGGATCGTGGTGGCGGTCGTCACCCGTACCCGCTGGCACTCCGGCGCCGCGGCGATCGGCGAAGGGTTGACCGCCGCACGTTCCCTAGCGCCCTATGTGGCGATCGCGCTCGCGCCGGCAGTAGTGGGCACCGCGGCTGTCATCGCCGTGCGTCAAGTAGTGTCGACGCAGGTAAGCCCGGAAGCAGCTGGCCTGTGGCAAGGGATGTTCCGCATTTCCGACGCGGTTGTCGCTATGGCTCAAGCAGTGGTCAGCTTCGTCTTGCTGCCTGAGGTGTTCCGCAGTGGCACGCCGCATCGCACGCTGAAGTCCCGCATGCCGGCCTATGGATTGCTTGTCGCAACAGGGCTTGCGATTGGCGTGGCGATTCTGTGGCGTGGCGCCGATCTGGTCGTCAAAGTCCTGTATTCCGAAGAATATGCAGGTATCTCGTCGCTGTTGTGGATCGAGTTGCTCGGCGATGCATTCAAAGCCTTGGCAATGCCGTTCGTGGCGTTCTTTATCTATCAAAGAAATCTCCGCTTTTCCTGGGCACTCGAATTGACGTTTTCAGCCTGCTTCGTGGTAGCCACGTACATACTGACCGGCATGACCGGCCTGACGGGCGCCGCAGTGGCCTATGCGCTGGCGAACTTCGTCCTACTGATTGTCGCTTCCGTTTTATTTCTTGGAGCCCGGGATGCCTAATCTTTCTTTTCTGGCAATACTGGTGCTGGCGATCGCTAACCTGATCAGCGGCGCCTACGGCGTGCTCAGTTGGCAAGCACCAATTACCGCCCTGACATTCCTCCTATGTCTCTACAGGGTCAGCCAGGCGTCTTCCAGCCGGTTCAATCCGGCGCTGCTGCTGTGCATGACGACGAGCCTGTTCCTGTTGAGTCGTTTCCTGATCACCTATTTCTCTGGCTGGGCCGATTACCGCTACGGGGACTGGTTCCTGATGGGGCCGATGGACGAGGAGCTCGTGTCCAAAGCGCTGTCCGGCATTTGCCTGTTCCTGTGCGGGATCACGCTTTCGGCAGGCAAGCTCGGGGAACTGCCGCAGCGGCATGACGAGTATCTGAGCATCTTTGCGTTGCGTGCCGGCCTGCTGCTCCTGCCGTTCACACTCTATCGCCTGTATATCAATATCGACACGTGGAGGAACGGTGACTACCTGGCACTCTACAAGTACGGCGGCCCTGGTGGTATTCCTTATGCACTTGGCGGCTGGCTGATCTTCTGCGTCTTTGCATACCTGGCATCGCGCCCCAGGCTGCGGCTTGCATTTATGGCATATGGAGTCGGGCTATTGCTATGTGTCTTCGACATGCTTAAGGGCGCGCGCGGCATTCCGATGGCCCAGATCATTTGCCTGTCCTGGCTCCTGGTAACGACACAACAAATCAAGGTGTCCTTTTGGAAAGCGGGCTGTGCCGCAATGGGCCTGGCGGTAATGGCAGATATCGTGGGCCGCGTGCGTGTGGGTATGCCCATCGGGACCGCCATTTCGTCTGACCCGTTCGAGGCCCTCCTTGGTTTCTTCTATGGACAGGGCGTCAGCCTGATCTTCGTGGTTTCGACGCTGAAGAACCTGGCATCGTTCGCCCCCGTAATCGATGGTCTGCGCTCTACGTTTGCGCTGTTCGCGGATGGGTACCATCGCATACTCGGTGACCTGCCAGTGGGACAAACGCTGGACTTCGCCCACCACACGGCGAGCTTGGCGCACCGCGTATCTTTCATCGTCGACGCGGAGATGTACTTGAACGGAAAGGGCATGGGAGGCTCGGCGGTAGCCGAATCGATGCTCTATTCTCCGTTGTTCGGCCCGTTGGTTGCCGGACTGTTCACAGGCGGCTGCCTGCGGCTGATATACCAGGCGGCCAGGGCATCGCCACGCGGCCTCTTCGTCTTCGCGGCCACGCTACCCTTCTTCCTGCTGCTGCCGCGCGAGAACCAGCTGTTCTTCGTGGTCCCGTTGATCAAGGCACTGCTGTTCGTCGGAATCGCTTACGTTATCGCCAAACTCCATGTCAGACAGCCAGCCTAAGATTACGGTAGTGGTGCCTACCTACAAGCGCGCCCATCTGCTCCCGGACACCATCCCTTCTTATCTGCAGCCGGAAGTTGCGCAGCTTGTCCTGGTGGATGACTGCTCGCCCGACAACACGCCTGAAGTGGCAAAGCAACTCATGCAGCGCTACCCGCAGATCACCTATCTGCGCAACGATGTCAATGGCAAGCAAACCACTTCAAAGAACCGCGGCAAGGCGTTGGTGCAATCGGAGTTCGTCTACTTTGGCGACGATGATTCGATCCTGAGTCCGGGGGCACTCGGTATCCTGCTCCAAACCGCCACCGAGACATCGAGCGATATCGTCGGGGCCTCGGCGCTATACCTGCGCGACGACAAGGACAGTGAAGCCGCCGTGCTGGCACGCCGCAAGCTGGCCGGCAACGTAGACGATGTCGTCCAGTTGAACCGCCTGCAGTTCGACTTTGCCGCCGTGACCCGCCAGCCGATGGAGGTTCCGGTGTGCCACGCCTCGTTCCTGATTCGTGCTGAGGCTGCCAGGGCCATCGACTTCGACACGGGCTATGTCGGCAACTGCTATCGCGAAGAGACCGACTTCCTCGTACGTTGCCGCGCACGCGGTCTGAGGATTTCCTATGAGTCGCGCGCCGTGCAGATCAATCTGCCGCCTTCGCAGGCCACCGGCGGAGCGCGTGGGCGCGGACGCCTGTCTTACGAAGGCTACGCTCTGTACAACACAGCGCGATTCCTGCTGAAGAACCGCAAGGCGCTGAAACAGGCGGATGCCCGTTGCAATGTCGCACTCATGCTCGGCTGGTACGTTGGGGGTCGGATCAGCGCAGTGCTTTCTCGCGTCAACGGGGCGATCGCCCGCCGAGCTTTCCGGCGGAGCTAGGCCAGGCTCGACGAAGGTAGATGCCCTCTTCCACCGCCGTTGGCGGCGGAAGACAGTCATGGCCGCGACGCGCTAGCCAGGAGTGCCTCGATCTTCTCGGCAACATTCGGCGGCACAGGATCTTCCACTCGCCGAAATGCCAACCCCCGATCCATACCCGGCAGTGCCGCAAGCACGTCCACCGCAATTTTCACACTACTCGAAACAGCAGCCAACAAGGCATTCGTCCATTGTTGGCGCCTCGCGAATGTTTGGAGCTGGACCTGCAAAAGGGCTCGGCGCGCAATAAGCGTAGAGCGAACGCTGTAGTGGCCTTGCCGATATGCCAGCAGCGTTTCGTCCAGGCACGCGAACCGGCTTTCAGTGCAACTTCGCAGCAGTAGCTCCTGGTCCTCTGCCCGCCTGACTTCAGGAATGCGATACCGATGCTTGCGGAACCAGGCCACTCGCCCCATCCATGTTGGGTGAGGCAATGGGAAGCCGCGCCACGGACGCGCACAGATCGCTTCATGCGTTTGTCGGAACGGATGAAAGCCAACGATGGAACCGTCATTCCTGAAGATCGCCACGCGACAGCCAAGCAGGTCGATATCCGCGTGCTGTTCCAGGAAATCGAACTGGCGCCTCAACCGCTCAGGGAAACTCAAGTCGTCGGCATCCATTCGTGCAAGGTACCGACCCCGGGCCAGATCGAGTCCCTGATTGAGTCGTTCAGCCAGACCCAGCTGCCTTCCATCCGAAACGAGACGAACGCGCGAGTCCTTGAGCCCTTGTACAAGCGTTGCCGTGTTGTCGGTGGAGCCATCATCAAGGACGACCAGTTCGAAATCGTCGAAAGTTTGATCGAGAATGGATCGCACCGCCGAGACTATGGTCTTCGCGCCATTACGAACAGGCAGCAGCACGGTGATCGAGATAGCGTGCTCAGGCATTATTTTTCGCTTTCATACTCGGCGGTGCCAACCCATATCGTCGGCAATGGCATCCCACATTGAAGACAGTCCTTCGTTGAAATCCTCCTCAGGCTCCCAGCCCGAGCAGGCCCGGAGCTTGGTGCAGTCAAGCACGTTAGCCGACACATCAAAGCGCCGCTCCGGCTCGAAGCGGATTCGCACGGGTAGATTGCATTTCGCAGCCAGCGGCTCGATGGCGCGCAGCACATCGCGATTATTCCGGCCGATACCGGAGCCAAGGTTGTAGACCTGGCCAGCACCGCCGCTCTGCAGTACCGCCATAATGCCTCGTGCCACGTCCGCCACATGGACGTAGTCGCGCACGGTCCCCGACTCGCCGAATACCGTCACTTCCTCCTGCTTGAGAATGGAACCCATCGCCGTCGCAATAAAGCCTTGACCGGTAAACGGCCGCTGACCAGGACCGTATGCATTGGCGGGTCGCACGATGCTCACCGGGACGCCGTGCACTCGATGAAACATCAGGGCGTACTTCTCCTGCGTGAGTTTCGTGATGCCATAGGGCGAGACCGGGTTGGTGACGCTGGTTTCCACCAGTGGCAGCGTGTCGGCGTGTCCGTAGACCGTGCCGCCCGAGGACACGATCACCATCTTGCGCAATGGCAACTGGCGAGCGGCTTCCAGCAGCCCGACCGTTGGAGGAAGATTGGCGAGGATATCGAACACGGGGTCGGCATAGCTGGTCTGCGGCACGGTGGCATATGCGAGATCAACGATCTCGTCAACGCCCGCCAGCAGCTCGCCCCAGGCAATCTCGCCCTGCCCCACAGAAAGGTATCGGGCCGCGGCCGGCAAGGTAACAGGGCGCTCGGCACGACGGCCAAGCACCAATACCTCCCGCCCGGAAGCGAGTAGCTCGCGAACGAGCCGGGCGCCGATAAATCCGGCTCCGCCAATCACACAACAACGCATGGTCGCTCTACCCTCAATACTTGTCTTCGTTCGACTGAATCATGGCGTTCATCCGCCAGACGGCTCTGAGATTCTTTCCGGCACTTGCACCGCTTCCGTACCGCGCAAGATCGCCTCATAGCGATCGGCAATGCTCGCCCATGTGAACTGCTCCTGCCAGCGAATGCGCGCCACTGCGCCGAGTTCCTCGAGTTGTGCCGCAGACTCCATCAGGCGCTTCATCTCGGCACCGAACTGTGCGGCGTCGGCGCGTGTGTAGCCACGCTCATCCTTTGGCGCCGGACAGATCACACCACCGCCGGTCCAGCGCGCAATTTCCTCAGCGTTACCAACGGGCACAGACAGGAACGGCGTGCCAGCAGCCGCTGTCTCGAACAGCACAAGCGGCGAATATTCAATGTTCGAGGCAAACACGAACAGGTCGGCATTCATGTAGGCCTGCACCAACTCCTGCCGCCCCAGATCGACCTTCAGCACCTGCTTGTTTGATTGCCGGCTGGCCCGCTCCACCCAATACCGGATCGGATCCGCCGCCTTGCGCATGCTTTGCGGCAGCCAGTTGAGGTGACCCGCCGCTTCCAGCTGCGCAGCGGCAAGTGCATACACGCGCGCTCGGACGCCAGTCCAGCCTTCGCGACGGATGACGCCGAACGAGCGCCATGCAAGTCCGGAGACCCGACGGACACGCCGCCCGAGAACACCGAGCGCTCTCTTCGCAGCGATGACAACGGTGGACGATCCGTCGGCACCGCCCATCCCGGTTGACGGTTCGGTAATCACCACGGCCGGTGCCGGCGGCGGATTGCCATTCAGGATCAGCGTGACCTCCCGGCGGCCATTACGCAGCCTGGCAAACGCTTCGGCAATCTCCTTGTGTCCCTTGACACCCGTGATGCTGCCGACAGTCAGGAACACAAAGCTGTCAGGGGGAATGTTGTGCCGGCTGCGAAAGGCTTTGTCCTTCTCCACCGAAAATTCGACCTCGCAAGCTCCGTTCGGCAGGATGCTGCGATGCTCCAGACAATGCTGTCGCGCGAAGTCGATATCGCGATAGCGCTCCGCATAGAAGATCAGATGATCGAACTTCCGAAGGACATCGGGCAAGGCCTCGAAGTATTCGGCATAGGCCGGCTCGTACAGCCCGGAGAACCCGCAGGGAATGAACACCTTGCGCGTGCGAATGCGATCAAGAACCGGCCACAGGGCGTCGAACGTCCACTGCTGGGCGGCCTTGATCATGATGGCATCACCATCGAACGCTGTCACGAAATCGCGGTAACGATCCACTTCGCCATGCATGCCGCGCACCGTGTTGCCGGTCACACCGAACTCTTCGATGTGAACGCCGTTATGCTCGGAGAAGTCCCGTTCAGCCAGGCGCGTCGTAGCAACCGTCACGTGGTGACCGCGTTGCACAAGCCGCTCGGCCAGCTGGCGCATGACTTCCTGGACCCCGCCTACGCTGGGGTAGTAGAACTCGCAGCAGAATAGAATCCGCATTACATCGTCCCCTGATTTCGGGTCAGCGAGGCAGGATGCCAAACCGGCGTCCGAAATCGCGCACCGCGCGTGCGATTGGCCTAGCCCAGTTCATGTTGTGCTTCTGGATCAGGTATTGATGCCGCAAGCTCTGGATGCGAGCTTCCGTTCTCTGCGGCACGTCCGACTGCGGAGATTGCGCCGCAAGCTTCTGTCCGGCATCGCGCACGGCCTGGCACATGCGCTCGATATCAGGCCGCTGAGACAGCCGATGCAGCGCCGAATGCGTCAACGCCGCGACATCCAGCACATCCCGCGACGGTTCTCGCTGACCCAGCACGGCGGTGATATTCTCGGCACAGATCAGCACCAGACGCTCCACGAAGGGGTTCGGGCCCGTACGTGACATGCTCGCCGGCACTTCCCGATATACCAGCAACCGCTCGGCCAGATTGGCCACGCGTCCGTGGCGTGCCATGCGCGACCAGAGCTCGTAGTCCTCGGGGGGCTGCCGTGCCGGGTCAGTGGTATATCCGCCCACCGCCTCGACCGTGGACTTGCGCATCATGATCGAGCTATGCACGAACGGATTATTGAACAGCAGTTCGAAGCTCAGCGCGCCATGATCGGTCGGATGGTCGTGAGCGCGTTCAGTCGCCGTATCGCCGACCCAGATCTGCGCAGCGGTGCCCAGCAGGCCGTGGTCCGGATGCTTTTCCAGGAAATCTACCTGGCGGGCGAAGCGTTCGGGGTGTGACAGATCGTCCTGATCCTGACGCGCAATATAGCGACCGCGCGCCAGACCGATGCCCCGGTTGAGCGTACCGGCTAGGCCCATGTTGTCCTGATGGAACAGCCGGATGCGCGGGTCGCTCAGCGATTCGAGCACGCTGGCCGAGTCGTCCTTCGAGCCATCGTTGATGATGATGAGTTCGTAGTCGGTAAAGGTCTGCGCCAGGATGCTGTCCACAGCCTTCTCAACATCGGAGGCGCCGTTGTAGACCGGCAGCACCACACTGATCTGGGGTGTCGTCATAGTCGGATCCACGAAGCTGGAATCAGGTCGCTCGTATCGTGCGATGCCCCGCTGAACCAATGCTGCGGCGCCACCACGATCTTGTCCGCATGCGGGTTGAGCCAGGCCCCCCACCAGCTGAACGAGCTGTTGGCAATCACGTGATGGCGACAGGCCTTCATCAGCGCCATGTCCCAGACACCACGGTCGGCACCGTTCACATCAACCAGCGTGACCGCATGGTCAAGCTTAAAGTTCTCGCTGGCCCAGGCATGATCATCGGAGAACACAAAGAAGTGCGGCGCCGAAACCCGCGCGGCAACGTAGTCAACCGCTGCACGGTAATAGTCGAGCGAACACACGCCGTGATACTGCGCCGTCTGCGGATTGTTCACATAGTCGCCGCGACGAATGTGCAGCGACACCGCACTGGCGCCCGCTTCGCGAACCTGTGCGGCGATCTTCTCGTTTGCCGCATCGACCGGCTCCCTGAGCATGAACTCCTGCCGCAGCAGATCGGCAATGCCCGCGAAGTAACGCTCACTCTGCCAGTAACCATCCAGGTAGACGGGAGGCGTGGCCTGCTCGATGCGCGCGTCGTAGGTGAACGACGCTTCCTTGAGCTGGTTCGCGGGACGGTCAAGGCCAAGCGCCTTGCTGACACGATTGAGCAACGTCGGCGCCTTCGCCTTCACGCCGGCACGAGCCAGCTCTTCTTCCGTGGCCAGGCGCGCCTGAATCGACAGCTCGGCAAGCTCGTAGCGGCGCAAGTCGTAGTGCGCAAAACCGCTGGCGTCCAGCAGCAGCGGTACGCCGTGACGATGTGCAACGGCACGGCCCGTGGCGTACTGGAACATCTGGTTGCCCAGGCCGCCGATGAGGTTGGCGATGATCATTGGATTCACGTTCTCTATGTCTTGTACGGAATGGCGCCTCAGGAAGCGGCACCGCTCACACGCTTGCGGGCTTCCACGAGGTAGCCAACGGTGAACTGCTCGATGAAGTACCGCTCGTCCATCTCGGCAAGGATGCGCGGCAGCCAGTCCATCATCACGTAGCGACGCTCGCGCGTCATCACGTCGCCCGCGCCCTCCATGGTGCGCGCGGCGCGATGCACCTCCTGGGCAACATGGCGCAGCAGCCCGCCGAGCGGCTTGATCTCGACCACCTCGCACCCGAATTCCGCCAGGTACTTCTCATAGAAGTACGGCGAAAAGCCGCCAAAGAAGTGATACGGCTCCTGATGGATGCCACTGCCCAGCGGTGCCGAAACAAACAGGCGCCCACCTTCGCGGGTCACACGGCAAAGCTCTCGCAGCGCCGAGATCGGGTCCGGCACATGTTCGAGCACCTCGGTACAGATCACCGCGTCGAACATGCCTTCGTCGACGGGAATTCGCGTGATATCGCACACATAGTCGAGCGGCGCGTAGTTCCAAGTCTCCTGCAGCGGGCCCTCGGACGTCCCTTCGTATTGCGCGAAATCTTGGGCGTGATAGTGGGTATGGGCGAACAGCGGCTTATAGCGGCACTGACCCGCGCCGGCGTCCAGTACCTTCGCGCCGGCAGGTACCGAGGCGGCACGCCCGGCAACCCACTCGTCCCGCCAGTACGCGGAGAAATTGATCTGTTCGTCCACGTCGGTCACAACGGCCGGGTTGCGTACCGGATCGCCTACCAGGCGCCGCAACATCCGCAGCGAATCGTCGGAATGATCCTTGACCAGGACGTTCAGGAGGGGAGCGACGTCCTGATGGTCGACGCGTATCGCGCGTTCGAGCGAGCGTGTCAGCAGGTTGGCCAGTGACCTCTGGAACCAGAGCAGCAACCTGCGGCGAATGGCAGCCACCTTGCCGAGCAAGCTGCTCCTGTTACTTGCCGATTGAGTCAAATTCATCATGTTTCTTTCCGACCCCATCCCGATCGATGATGGCCTCTGTTGATTTGGCCCGGCCGCACATCAATGAGGACGGCAGGCCGACGGTGCAATTCAGCCTTCTCGTCAGGCCTTCTTCCTGAACCAGTAGCAGCCACATCCGTACTTCTGAGCATCGACCAGATGCTCGGGTGCGGCATAGATCAGCCCGTTTGGCGCCGTGCCATCGGGAATCAATGCGAACTCGACCAGCTCGAATCCCTCGAAATACTTCACGAAGTCCCGATGACGATAGACGCGGTGAGCATTGAACTGGACCCGTGCCTCGCCTACCGGCACCGCGATCAGCAGGTTGCCGCCCGGCGCCAGCACGCGGCAAAGCTCGCGGATCGCCTTGATGTCGCCATCCGGATCGATCGGATCTCCATAGCGTCCCAGCCCCACATGCTCCAGCACGTGCATGCAGGACGCGGATTCGAGCCTGTTGTTCTCGAACGGCAAGGACAGCAAGTCCGCACCCAGCGAGTTCAGCCCGCTCAGTTGCAGCGGCGCCGGCCGGTAGTCATAGAAGTCCACCGGGATGAACGCCGACACCAGCGCACAGAAATTCAGCGTCGACGAAAAATCGGTATGCCGCTGCGGCCGCGTCTTGGCCAGTACCCGCGCGGCCCACGCCGGATGGTAGATGTAGTGGCGATCGAAGGCCGTCTCCTGCGTCTTGTCATCGAGGCAGAGATAGCGGTCGTCCCAGTCCACCTTGAGGTCACGCGCAGGAGCCTGCTCGCTCAATCGCTTGAACGCCTCGAATTCCGCGCGGGCAGCCTGCTCCCTGGCCTGGCGATCCTCGTGGCTGCGTATCATCGCATTGATCTGGGCGTCGTTCCGCATCCAGCTGCTGATCTCGCCCTCACGCGCAAACCAGCTTTCAATCTTCTCTGCGTTGCTCAGCCACCGGCGATACTTGCGTACGCGCCGCACCAGAGGTCGGCCCAGACGCTTGAGCGGGTTCGCGGGGCGCGATTCGGGCGCTACGCGGTGCGCCGTGTTGGAGTTACCGGTCGCCGGTTCCTCGCCGTCCTCACGACGTCCGATCAACGTCATGGACTCGGGAGTCAGGGCTCCGAGCGGGAAGATGCTGTTTGCGAAGACGGCGGCATCGAAGACGTTGGACGCCAGGTGTTCGTCGATGATCGTGGTGATGCGCTTGCCGTGCGTGTCAATGACAGGTTTCGGTGCGGTCAATCCTGCGTCCACCCGCTCCACAAACTCCGGCACTTCCGGTTGTGGCTGGCCACTGTAATTGGCGGCCTTATGCAGGGCAACCACCAGCAAGTCGTAGTGCGTACGTGACGGCGCACTCTGTATGTCACTCAGCAGCTTCCGAATCAACGAAGCCCAGGAAAAGTCGTACTGCGCGAACTCGGCGGGGAAGCGTTCGCGAGCCACGAGCAAGGCATCGGCTTCCGCGATGGCGATGCTCGGCGCGTGCGAGAGCGCCGCGTGGATTTCGTTCTGCCCCCTGAATGCAGCGGCCAGATCCGATTGCGGCCGATGCATATAGGATGTCCCATTGCTGCTGCCGGAGGCGCCATTGACTGTCAGGCCGAACTTGCATTTGCAGTACTCGGGCACCGCTCCGGCTATCGCGAAACAGGAGTAAATATCCGGGGCAAAGGCCGCAAACCATGAGCCACCCTCCGCTGGAGCCAGTCGTGCCAGTACGGCGGCACTGACGAACGAGGAATACAGGCCGGGCCCTTCGTCATAGCCAACGGTCCGGTCGTGAATACCTGCCAGGAACTCGGCGGAGTCCTGAATCACCAAAGTGGGGTCGATCGAGATGGAGAAATAGTTCCGGTACTCGCCAACGACCACGTCCGGCCACGCATACTCCACCTTGCGCCAGGTCAGGGCCTCGCAATGCTGGTTTTGGATGATGCTTGCCGCCAGCGCAAGCGCGCCGGGCAAGAGGCCATCGTCATCGCCCAGATACGTGACAAAGCCCCCGCGCGAGATCGCCTCGGGCATCACCCGGCCCCAGTTCTCGCCCATGGGCAGGTCCGCATCGGAGGTCAGCTGAACCACCCGCGGGTCGTTCAGCGATGCAACGTAGTCCCCAGTGCCGTCGCTGCAATTGTTGTTCGCCACGATGACGGAAAAGTTCTCGTATTCCTGCTCGAGGCAAGTCCTGATTGCATGCTTCAGCGTCCTCAACCGGTTTCTGGTTGGGATCACAATCGTAAAGTGGGGCTTGGTCATCAACGGTAAAAATGAGCGGCCAGATTCATTGCAAGGGGATCGCCTGCCCAATCAGCAAGCTTGATCCGGACAGGGCCCGCATATCAGCCGGGAATCCGGCGGAGATATCCTTCCGGTGCAACGGTGATCAGCAACTTGTTCTCAATGGCCTGATCGATCTCGAACTTCAGCGGCTTGCCGTCGCTAGCCAGTTGCGGTGCGGCATTCAGCCGACGCAGGTACTCATACACCGCCGTCTTGGGATTATTGCCATGACCCCACGGACGGTTGGCCGAAGATTCTTCCGGCAGGTCTTCCACAACCGTGTCGAACACCACGCAATAGCTGTCGGCACTGGTGAGCGGCGCATAGGCTTCCAGCTCCTGCAGCACATGGTCGTGCGTGTGATTCGAGTCGAGGCAGACCAGAACGCGCTCGTAGCCCTTGGCGATGTCATGCACACGCTGAACAATGGCCGGATCCACGGAAGAACCCTGAATCATGTCGATCCGGTGCGCCATGGGATGCGCTTCGATGGCCTTACGGTTGTGCTCCCGAATATCGATGTCGATACCGACAACGCGTCGGCGCGGTGCCTTCGGGTCGAGGACTTCGCCCTTTTCCACGGCGTCGCAGTAGTCGAGCAGTGCCAGCATCGACGCGCTCATGATCAGCGATCCGCCATGCGCAATGCCCGTCTCGATGATCAGGTCCGGCTTGACGCGCCAGATGATCTCCTGCATCACCACGAGATCCTGCGGATACTGGATCACCGGACGCGACATCCAGGCAAAGTGATACGAGTATTCGTAGCTGTTGGCCAGATCGAACCACTGGCGCGTGAGCCGCTGGAGCGATTCGTCCGCCGCGCCCTTTGCAATCAGCTCTGTATTACGTTGTTGAAACTCTTCAATCGGCCCCATTTCTTACCTCTTCAAATTGATGACGCGTTTTTCGCTGTGATTCAGAACGTCCGGATCGCCGGCACCGCCACGGCAAACTTGCCGCCCCATTCGCGGATGTGGGCCAGCTGGCTGGTCACCTCGTCGGCAATGTTCCAGGGCAGGATCAGCACGATGTCCGGCCGGGTCTGCGCCAGCATGTCGGGTGACACGATGGCGATATGGCTGCCGGGCAGGAACTTGCCCTGCTTGGATGGTGCGGCGTCGCACACGTAGGCCAGCAGGTCGGGCTTGACGCCCGCGTAGTTCAGCAAGGTGTTGCCCTTGGCGGCGGCGCCATAGGCGGCCACCGTCTTGCCCGCGCGCTTCTGCTCGATCAGGAACGTCAGCAGGTCATCCTTGACCGCATTGGCGCGCGCCTGGAATGACTGGTAGACCTCGCCGCCGAACTGGCTCAGGCCGCTGCGGGCCTCGGCCGCCAGGATGCACGCCGGGGCGTCGGTGTCCGGCCGCGGATCGTCGGCGTGGCAGCCGTACACGCGCAGGCTGCCGCCGTGGGTCGGCAGTTCCTCGGCGTCGCACACGCGCAGGCCGGCTGCGCGGAAGATCGATGCGACGGTTGCCAGCGACAGGTACGAGAAGTGCTCGTGGTACACGGTATCGAACTGCACCTGTTCCACCAGCCGCATCAGGTGCGGGAATTCCAGCGTGATGGTGCCGCCCGGCTTCAGCGCGGCCTTCAGGCCGGCGGTGAAGTCGTTGATGTCCGGAACGTGGGCAAAGACGTTGTTGCCGACGATCAGGTCGGCGCGCTTGCCTTCACTCGCGAGCCGGGCGCCCAGGGCCGCGCCGAAGAATTCCTGCAGCACCGGAATGCCAAGCTTCGCGGCGGCTTGCGCCGTGCTGGCCGTCGGCTCGATCCCCAGGCAGGGAATGCCGGCCGCCACGAAGTTGCGCAGCAGGTAGCCATCGTTCGATGCCACTTCGATCACATGGCTGTCGCGGTCGAGCGCCAGCCGCCCGGTGATCATGTCGGCGTAGCGTGCCGCGTGATCGAGCCAACTGCGCGACACCGACGAGAAGTAGGCGTAGTCCCCGCTGAAGAGTTCATCGGCACGCGCGTAGTCTTCCGTTTGCACCAGTCCGCATTGGTCGCAGACGAACAGCTTCAACGGAAAGTAGGTCTCGGGCGCGCGCAACGCCGCCTCGCTCAGGTAGGCATTGCTGGGCGGCGCGAAACCGAGATCCAGGAAGACGTTGGTCAGGGAGCTTCCGCAATGGCGGCACTTCATAACTTGATTCCGGAGAATGCGCTTGTCAAAAGAGGATGCGAGCGGTCTCGCTGCGACAGGTCGGCAACGGGCAGAGGCCAGTCGATGCCGAGCCGCGGATCGTCATGCCGCACTCCACCCTCGGCCTCGGGCGCGTAGTGCGCGGTATGCAGGTACAGCAGTTCGGACTCCGGCGCCAGCGTCTGGAAGCCATGGGCGCAGCCCTCCGGGATCACGAGCATCCGCCCGTTCTCCGGGGACAGTTCCACGGCGTGCCAGCGCAGGAACGTGGGCGAGTCTTCGCGCAGGTCCACGGCCACGTCCCAGACGCGTCCGCGCAGGCAGCGCACGCATTTCATCTCGGCGTGGGGCGGCAACTGGTAGTGCATGCCCCGTACCGCGCCCACCTGCGTGGTGCGCGAATGATTGGCCTGCACGATACGCCGTCCGGCCAGCACGCCGGCCAGCTCGCGGTCGCAGTACAGGCGCTGGAAGGCGCCGCGGTGGTCGGCGATCGCCTGCCCCGTGACGACCATCACGCCCGCGATCGGTGTCGCTTCGATGTTCATGGCTGACACCACACCAGGCCCGTTGCTCGCGCCGCCTGCACATACTGGTCGAGCTGCTGCGCGCTGATGACGGCCCCGTCGGCCAGATAGGCGCGGTACCAGGCGACCGTGGCCGCCAGCGCATCGTCGAAGCCCCACACCGGCTGCCACATGAGCTGCGCGCGCGACTTGGCGCTATCGAGGTACAGCAGCCGCGCCTCATGCACGCTGGCGTTGTTGGCCACGTGCCAGCGCATGGCCGGCCACTGCGCCCCGATGCGGGTCATCACCGCCTGCACGGGGCGATTGCCCTCCTCGGCTGGACCGAAATTCCAGGCTTCGGCCGCTTCCTGCTGGCCTGCCAGCAGCCGCTGGCCCAGCAGCAGGTAGCCGCTCAGCGATTCCAGCACGTGCTGCCACGGCCGCGTGGCAGCCGGCGAACGGATCTCCACGTCGGTGTCGGCCACCACGGCACGCACCACGTCGGGAATCAGCCGGTCTTCCGACCAGTCGCCTCCACCGATCACATTGCCGGCCCGCGCCGAGGCCAGTGCCGGCGCGCCCGGCGTATGGAAGAACGAGGCGCGATAGCTGGCTACCAGCAGTTCCGTGGCGGCCTTCGATGCGCTGTAGGGATCGTGTCCGCCCAGGCGGTCGTTCTCGCGATAGCCCCACACCCACTCGTGGTTCTCGTAGCACTTGTCTGACGTCACTACCAGGACGCCGCGTACCGACGGTGCCTGCCGGCAGCATTCCAGCAGGTTGGCCGTGCCCATGACGTTGGTGGCCCAGGTGTCGACCGGCTCGCGATACGAACGGCGCACCAGCGGCTGCGCGGCCAGGTGGAACACCAGATCGGGCTGCACCTCGCTCACGACGCGCGCCAGCGCGTCCCTGTCGCGAATGTCCACGTGGTGCGAAGCGATGTCGAGGCCGAGCAGGTCCCAGTGGTTCGGGGACGTTTCGGGTGGCAGCGCCACGCCCGTCACGATCGCGCCAAGGCGCGACAGCCAGAGCGCGAGCCAGCTACCCTTGAAGCCCGTGTGCCCCGTCAGCAGGATGCGACGGCCACGATAGGCATCGCCGAATTCGGTCATGCCCACACCTTCCAGAGCGGGTTCGATTCCCACATGTCTTCCAGGTGGTTCTTGTCGCGCAGCGTGTCCATGGCCTGCCAGAAGCCGCTGTGCTGATAGGCCATCAGCTCGCCTTCATTGGCCAGGCGCTGCAGCGGCGTCGATTCCCAGCTGGTGCGGTCGTTCTCGATATAGTCGAAGACCTGCGGCTCGAGCACGAAGAACCCGCCATTGATCCACGCGCCGTCGCCGGCAGGCTTTTCCTGGAAGTTGCTCACGGCCGGGCCGTTCAGGTTCAGCGCTCCGTAGCGTCCGGGCGGCTGGATCGCCGTCACGGTGGCCAGCTTGCCGTGCTGCTTGTGGAACTTGAGTAGGGCGCCGATATCGAGGTCCGTCACACCGTCGCCATAGGTAAAGCAGAATGTGTCGTCGCCCACGTAGTCGCGCACGCGCTTGAGACGGCCACCGGTCAGCGTCTCGGCGCCGGTGTCGATCAGCGTCACGCGCCAGGGTTCCGCGTAGCGCTCGTGCACTTCCATGTGGTTGCGCGCCATGTCGAACGTCACGTTCGACATGTGCAGGAAGTAGTTGGCGAAGTACTCCTTGATGACGTAGCCCTTGTAGCCCAGGCAGATCACGAAGTCGTTGATCCCGTAGTGGGAATAGATCTTCATGATGTGCCACAGAATCGGCTTGCCACCGATCTCGATCATGGGCTTCGGCTTCAGGTGCGATTCCTCGCTGATACGCGTGCCCAGGCCGCCCGCAAGAATGACGACTTTCATGCCGGTGCTCCAATTCGCCATTGCAGGCGCGGGCGGATCACGCCCGGAATGGCCTGCATGTAGCCATTGCGATAGGTGGTGTCGGAGAGGTTGTCGACGACCGCCAGCGTCAAGGCGCCCGGAACGTTGGCGTGAACAACCTGCCCGTGGTTGAAGGAGGAAATCGCGCTCTGCACCGTATAGGTGCCGTTGTTCAACAGGTTGGCGGGGACCACGCAGTCTGCGACGTAGGCTCCGGCGTCCAGCTGGCGCACCTCGCTGCTCGGTGGCGTTACGATGCCGACGTACATTCCATCCGCCGTGCGGATATGGAGATTCGGCACATAGATGTGGCCGGAGGGCTGCAGCACGCGGAATGCAACGCGGATGGTGACCGGCTCGTTGATCGGCACCGCACCGTTGGCGGCGCCATTCTGGCCGACCAGCTCGACGGTCTCGATCTGGACCAGATCGTCGCCAACAGGGGGTTCCAATACGCACTTGCCAAGAAGATTCGGACTGATCTCGTCCATGCCACTCGTGCTCAGCTGCATGTACTCCTCGACCACGTCCTGTGCGGGGCCCATGCGCTTGATCTGCCCCTTCTCGAGGTAGATCGCCGAGCTGCAGAACTGGCTGATCGCTGGGGCGCTGTGACTGACGAACAGCACCGTGCGACCTTCCTCGCTGAACCTGCGCATCTTGTTCAGGCATTTTCGCTGGAAGCGGGCGTCGCCCACTGCAAGCACCTCATCGAGGATCAGCACCTCGGGGTCCAAGTGCGCAGACACCGAAAACGCCAGCCGCACATACATGCCGCTGGAATAATGCTTGACCGGCGTATCGAGGAAACGCTCGACCTCGGAGAACGCCACGATTTCATCGAATTTCTTGCGGATCTCGCTGCGCGGCATGCCCAGGATAGCGCCATTCAGAAAGATATTCTCGCGACCAGTCAGTTCGGGATGGAAACCCGTGCCGACCTCGAGTAGGCTCGACACGCGCCCGCGAATCGTGATGCGCCCGTGCGTCGGCTCGGTAATCCGGCTCAGAATCTTCAGAAGCGTCGATTTGCCCGCACCATTGGCCCCGACGATTCCCACGCGCTCGCCGGTCTTCACCTCGAACGAGATGTTGTTCAGGGCGTAGAAATCCTCGGTGGGCTGCGTCTCGTCCGTCGGCAACGCGACGGCGTTGGTCTTGGACCGACCCAGCATGCGAGCCCCAACGGAACGCACGTTGCGCTCGATCGCCGCGCGCAGCGATTCGTCACGATTGTTGCGCTGGTGGGCGATCGTGTAGCACTTGGACAGGTTCTCGACGTGAATGGCAATGGTCATGGTCAGATCACATCCGCAAAAGTAGCTTCCGTCTTGCGGAAATACCAGATACCGGTCACGACGAGTGCCACGCTCATCACCACCGAAACCGCCAGGCCGGGCCAGAAGATGGTGAACTCACCGCCGAGGATGGCCCAGCGAAAGCCGTCGATCACGCCCACCATCGGATTGAGCGAATACACGAAGCGCCACTTCTCGGGCAGGATTTGGCTGCTGTAGCCTACCGGCGACACATAGACGCCAAGCTGCAGCACGAACGGAATCAAATGCCGGAAATCGCGATAGCGGACGTTAAGCGCCGCGGTCCACAGGCCTAAGCCGAACGAGACCAGGACCGTCAGCAGGATGAACGCCGGCACGAACACGATCTGCCAGTTCGGCACGAAGCGGAACCATGCCATCACCAAGAACAGCAACACGAACGTGATCAGGAAATCGACGATCGATACGGTGATAGAGCCAACCGGAACGATCAGGCGCGGAAAATAGATCTTGGAAAGCAGGTTGGCATTGCCGATCAGGCAGTTGCTGCACTCGCTCAGCGCGCTCGAGAAAAAGAACCACGGCAGCAACCCCGTGAACACCACCAGCGAATACGGCACGTTCCCCGACGCCAGGTTTGCCACCTTGCCGAACACGAAGGTGAACACCAGCATGGTCAGGAATGGCCGGATCAGGACCCAGCTCGTGCCCACCACGGTCTGCTTGTAGCGCACGATGATGTCGCGCCAGACCAGGAACATCAGCAGTTCGCGATGGCGCCAGAAGTCGCGCCAATAGTCCTTGGCGGCACGTCCGCTTTCAAGATAGGTAACGTTGTCTGCCGTACTCATATTGCTCGTTGGTCAGGTGCTGCCATGCAGCCTCTTCCGGATGGGTTATTGCGCCTTGGCGTAGTGCTCGACGAACCACGCGTAAGTTTGCGCCACGCCTTCGCGCAATTCGACTTGCGCCTTCCAGCCAAGCGCGCTCAGCCGGGTGACGTCCATCAGCTTGCGCGGCGTGCCGTCGGGCTTGCTCAGGTCCTGTACGATGCGGCCCTGGTAGCCCGTCACGTCCTTGACGATATCGGCGAGCTCGCGAATCGACACGTCGCTGCCAACACCCACATTGACAAAGCCTTCGTCCGAGTAGTTCTCCATCAGGAACACGGCAGCTGCACCCAGATCGTCCACGTGCATGAACTCGCGACGCGGCGTGCCCGTGCCCCAGACCACCACTTCCTCGTCGCCACGCGCCTTGGCTTCGTGGAACTTGCGCAGCAGCGCCGGCAGCACGTGGGAGTTCTCCAGATCGAAGTTGTCGCCCGGACCATAGAGGTTGGTCGGCATCAGCGATATCGCATCGAAGCCGTACTGGCGGCGGTATGCCTGGCACATCTTGATGCCTGCAATCTTGGCAATTGCGTACCACTCGTTGGTCGGCTCGAGCTCGCCCGTCAGCAGGCAGCTTTCCGGCATCGGCTGCGGTGCGAACTTCGGATAGATGCACGATGAGCCGAGGAACAGCAGCTTGCGCGCGCCGTTCTTCCACGCCGAGTGGATAACATTGGTCTGAATCGCGAGGTTGTCGCGGATGAACTCGGCCGGATAGGTGTTGTTGGCATGGATGCCGCCCACCCTTGCCGCCGCCAGGAACACATACTCGGGACGCTCGATCTCGAAGAATGCCTCCACGGCGGCCTGGTCGGTCAGGTCGAGTTCCGCATGCGTACGTTGCACCAGGTTGTCGTAACCGGCCGCGCGCAGGCGGCGCACGATCGACGAGCCCGCCAGGCCGCGGTGCCCTGCCACATAAATCTTGGCTTGAGGATTCATCGCGCGCTTACTCGTGGTAATTGAAAGCCTTGAAGCCCGCTTCCTTCACGAGGCTGTCGCGGCGTGCCAGGTCGAAGTCGGCTTCCACCATTTCACGGACCAGCTCTGCAAAGGTCGTGCGCGGCGTCCAGCCCAGCTTCTCGCGGGCCTTGGTCGGATCGCCCAGCAGTGTCTCCACTTCGGCGGGACGGAAATAGCGCGGGTCCACGCGGACGATGGTCTGGCCCACGGCAACCTTCAGGCCAGCGGCGGCGGTCTTTTGCGAATCTACGCTGTCGACGATACCGATCTCGTTGACACCCTCGCCTTCGAAGCGCACGGTGATGCCGAGCTCGGCAGCGGCGATGCGCACGAAATCGCGCACCGAATACTGCACACCGGTAGCGATGACGAAATCCTCGGGCTGCTGTTGCTGGAGCATCATCCACTGCATTTCCACGTAGTCGCGGGCGTGGCCCCAGTCGCGCAAGCTGTTCAGGTTACCCAGATACAGGCAGTCCTGCAGGCCCAGTGCGATACGGCTGATGGCGCGCGTGATCTTCCGGGTGACAAAGGTCTCGCCACGCAGCGGCGATTCGTGGTTGAACAGGATGCCGTTGCAGGCATACATGCCATACGACTCGCGGTAGTTCACGGTAATCCAGTAGCCATAGAGCTTGGCCACCGCGTACGGCGAACGCGGGTAGAACGGCGTGGTTTCCTTTTGCGGAATTTCCTGAACCAGGCCGTAGAGCTCTGACGTTGACGCCTGGTAGAAACGCGTCTTCTTTTCCAGGCCCAGGATTCGGATCGCCTCAAGCAGGCGCAGCGTGCCAAGTGCATCGCTGTTAGCCGTGTATTCGGGGCTGTCGAACGAAACCGCCACGTGCGACTGCGCGCCGAGGTTGTAGAGCTCGTCCGGCTGCACCTGCTGGATGATGCGGATCAGGTTCGTGGAGTCGGTCAGGTCACCGTAATGCAGGATGAAATTGCGGTGATCGACGTGCGGATCCTGATACAGATGGTCAATACGATCCGTATTGAACAGCGATGCGCGGCGCTTGATGCCATGCACCTCATAGCCCTTGTTCAGCAGAAACTCTGCGAGGTAGGCACCATCCTGACCGGTAATCCCTGTAATAAGCGCGACCTTCTTCATTGCGTATCCTGTTCTTAAGTTCTGCCATAGGAGTCTTCGAAGCGGACGATGTCGTCCTCCTCGAGATAATCCCCACACTGGACTTCGATCATGACCAGCGGCAACTTGCCCGGGTTTTCAAGCCGGTGGCGGTTTCCTGCCGGAATGTAGGTGGACTCGTTCGTATGGATGAGCATTTCCTTCTCACCATTGACGACCTTTGCCATGCCACTCACTACGATCCAGTGCTCGCTACGGTGGTAGTGCATCTGGAGCGACAGCGATGCGCCCGGCTTGACTTCAATGCGCTTGATCTTGAATCGCATGCCGCCTTCGAGCACGGTATAGGTGCCCCACGGGCGATGTACCTTGCGGTGAATCTTGCTGGCCGAATGACCCTGGGAATTCAGCTGGCGAACGATCTCCTTCACTTCCTGCGCGCGCGACTTGTCGGCGATCAGCAGGGCATCGGCCGTGTCCACCACGATCAGGTCGTTGGTACCGACCAGGCTGACCAGTCGGTCTTCACTGCGCACATAACAATTCGCGGAATCATGCAGCAGTGCTTCGCCTTCCACCTTGTTGCCGCAGGCGTCTGCGTCGGTCATGTCGCTGATCGCGCTCCATGAGCCGACATCGCTCCAGCCGATTTCGCAGGGAACGACGGCGACATCAGAAGACTTTTCCATCAACGCATAGTCGATGGAAATATTCGGCGCCTGCTCGAAGGTCTGCGCATCCAGCGTACGCTGGGTGAGCTTCTCGCCGCGCAGTTGTTTCGACGCCGCCATGCACGCGCGTACTGCTGCCAGCACGTCAGGCGCATGCGTTTCGAGCTGGCTCAGTACCGTGCCGGCGCGGAAGCAGAATATGCCCGCATTCCAGAAATGCTGGCCGCTGGCGCAATATTCGGTGGCCTTCTCCAGCGACGGCTTTTCAACGAACCGCTGTACCTTCGAACCATCGGCCTCGATATAGCCATAGCCGGTTTCCGGACCTTCCGGACGAATGCCGAGCGTCACGAGCTGTCCCTGCGCCGCCAGGACGCGCGCCTGCGCGATGGCATCCGCAAACGCGGCCTGATCTTTGATGACATGATCGGCGGCAAGGATCAGCAGCGTGGCATCGTCGCCATGGCGTTCGGCCACATCGATGGCCGCTGCAGCGATGGCTCCCGACGTGTTCCGTCCGAACGGCTCCAGCAGATACGAAGTCGCCAGGCCAGCGTCGTTCACTTCGCGATACTCATCCTCGGTCTTGAAGAACAGTTCGCGATTCGTCACCGTCAGGACTTCGGTGACGTCGGGCAGTGCAGCGGCCCGCAGAAACGTCTTCTGCAACAGGCTGTGTGCGCCTGCCAGCCGGATAAACGGCTTTGGATGAAGCTCGCGGGACACCGGCCACAGTCTGGTACCCGCTCCACCCGAGAGAATCACAGGAACAAAAGTCATAGAAATCGCAAGCTCCAGCGTCCGGCTATTCCAAAATCCATTCATGATCCATGCCACCTTGCCGTCCGGCCGGGCATATTTGCGTGGATCGCTGCCAATTCATACGTTATCTGCCCCGATTAGACCAGGGCATGAATCACATTCCGATAATGCTCAATAATAAATTTCTCGTCGAAACTGGACTGCATCTTGGCACGACCGGCAACACCCATACGACGCCATCCTTCACGGTCGCGCTCCATCATCGCTTCCATCTTGGCGGCCAGGTCTCGCGGGTCCCGCTCCCGGCATAGCAGCCCTGTCTCTTCGTGATCCACCACATCCACGCACCCGGGTACCGCAGTGGCTACTATCGGCCGTTCCATGGCGGCGGCTTCGAGTAGCGCGCGGGGAATGCCTTCGCGATAGGAAGGCAACACCACGCAACTGGCCGCACCGATCACGGGGCGAATGTCCCGGACCGTGCCCAGGTATTCGACGACGCCTTCCTTCACCCAGGCATCGACCTGGCTTTGCGGTATCGCACTGGGACTCTCGCCACCCGCCGGGCCCACCATCTGAAAGCGCACGTGCCGGTATTTGGCCTTCAACGCACGCGCGGCGGCCACATATTCGCCAACGCCCTTGTCCCACAGCATCCGCGCAATCAGCAGGAAGCAGAATTGATCGGGTGCCGGCTCATTCACGTCCGCAACAGGGGCGAAGAAATCGAGATCGATGCCCTCACCCGGCAATACCGTGCACTTCTTTCCGTCCACAAGGCGTGCCGATACGAAGGCCAGCCGGTCTTCCTGATTGAGAAACCAGACCTGTCCTGAAAACCGGAGTGCAATGCGATACAGCATTTTGCTAAGGATCGACACCAGCCCCTTGTTGATGAATACGTATCCCAGCCCGGTCGTCACCGCGATCGAACGGATGCCAGCCAACCGCGCCGCAATCGAGCCATAGATGTTTGGCTTGATGGTGTAGTGAAAAATCAGCGCCGGCCTCACACGCAGGTAGAGGGCAAGAAGCGTGGCCACCAGCCGGATGTCCTGAAAAGGATTGCGGCCCTGTGCGGACATCGTCAGCGGATGGACGATACACCCCATTGCCCTCAGCGCGGCGACCTCCGGATCCTCTGGCGCCACCACATGAACTTCGTAGCCATCGCGGATCAGCGAGGCAAGCAACCCCCGACGGAACTGGTACATCGACCACGCAGTGTTTGCACAGAACAGGATGGCCCGGCGCGCCTGTACGTCACGGATTGCTCCGTGTGTGAGCGTACGATGTCCATCACCGGATTGTCGCAAGCAATCTTGTGTCACGACGTCACCCTAGAACGGGCTCGCGACGTCGCGCAGCAGCGGCGCTGCAGCATCGCGGGCATGCAGGATCAGGCCTTCGGTAGCCGGCCAGGCTATGCCGACGTCGGCATCATTCCAAGCGATTGCAAATTCGAACTGCGGATCATAGTAGTCCGTCATCTTGTACAGCACGTCTGCATAGTCGGATGTCACCATGAAGCCGTGCGCGAAACCCTCCGGAATCCAGAGTTGCCGGAAATTCTGCGCCGACAATGTCACACCCACCCACCTTCCAAAAGTCGGCGAAGCCTTGCGAAGGTCCACTGCAACATCAAATATCTCGCCGGCCATCACATGCACCAGCTTGCCTTGCGGTTTGCGCGTCTGGTAGTGGAGCCCCCTGAGCACGTTACGCACGGACCTCGACTCATTGTCCTGGACGAACTTGCGGCGAATGCCGGTTGCGCGCTCGAAGACGCGCTCGTTGAAGCTCTCCAGAAAATGACCGCGTTCATCCTGAAACACTCGAGGCTCAAGAATTAGAACATCGGGGATCGAGGTCGGCGTAGCCGTCAGGCCAGGCTGCTGATCCATTACCTGTATCCCTCCGCAAGCAGGCTGTGCAGATACTGCCCGTACGAGTTCTTTGCCAAGCCATTGGCCATCTGCTCGACTGCCTCCGCACCGATCCACTTGTTTCGAAAGGCGATTTCCTCCGGACACGCAACCATCAGTCCCTGCCGCTTCTGCACGGTGGCAATGAAACTTGCCGCCTCCAGCAGCGAGTCATAGGTGCCCGTATCCAGCCAGGCGTAACCGCGCCCGAGGACCTCGACCTCGAGTTGCGCCATCTCGAGATAGCATTTATTCACGTCAGTGATCTCGAGCTCGCCACGCGCAGATGGACGAATATCGGCCGCGATATCGCAAACTTGATTGTCGTAGAAGTACAGCCCGGTCACCGCGTAGTTGGAGCGGGGCTCCATGGGCTTTTCCTCGAGCGACAGCGCACGGAACTCCTTGTCAAACTCGACCACGCCATAGCGCTCGGGGTCATGCACGTGGTACGCAAACACAGTGGCGCCAGCTTGCCGGGAGGACACTTCCTTCAATTGCCGAATCAGGGCATGGCCATGGAAAATATTGTCGCCCAGGATCAGCGTCGACGGATCATTTCCCACGAAATCACGGCCAATGATGAAGGCCTGCGCCAAGCCGTCCGGTGATGGCTGTACCGCGTACTGCAGGTTAAGACCCCATCTGGAGCCGTCTCCAAGCATCTCGGTAAAGCGCGGCGTGTCTTCCGGTGTCGAGATGATGAGGATGTCGCGAATACCCGCCAGCATCAAGGTCGACAGCGGGTAGTAGATCATTGGCTTATCGTAGACAGGCAGCAGTTGCTTCGAGACCGATCGTGTGATCGGGTAGAGGCGCGTGCCGGAGCCTCCGGCCAGAATAATTCCTTTGCGCATGGGTAGTATCAGGAAAGGATCTGATCGATCAGGTAATGCACGCCCGATCGCCACTCCGGAAGGTGAATGTCAAACGTCTCGCGCAGCTTGCGTGTATTCAGACGCGAATTGGCCGGCCGCGGCGCAGCACGCGGGAAGGCCGTCGCGGGGATCGCCTCGATTCCATCCGGATCAACTTTCAGCACCACGCCCTTGCCGGCCGCGTAGCGCAATACTTCGGTGGCATAGCCATGCCACGATGTCTCGCCTGCGGCTGCTAGGTGGTAAATGCCCGACGGAAACGCAGCACGGTTTCCGTGCAGCCACGCCCGGTCGATGATGCGAGCAGTCACATCGGCGACCAACGACGCCGTCGTGGGGGCACCGAACTGGTCGTTGACCACACGCAGCGTATCGCGCTCGCGGCCCCGCTGAAGCATGGTCCGCGCAAAATTTTCGCCGTGCGCGCCCGCTAGCCAGCTAGTGCGCAGCACGATTGCCGGAGCACCCGCCCCGGCAACCGCCAGCTCACCTGCGAGCTTGCTCTTGCCATAGACAGACAGCGGTCCGACATCATCGGTTTCCTCGTAAGGCTTGTCACCAGTGCCGGAAAAAACGTAGTCCGTGGAATAGTGCACCAACAGACTGCCCAGCGAGCGCGCCTCCTCAGCCAGCACCCCTGGTGCCACGCCGTTTACAGCGAATGTGAGCTCGGCCTCGGATTCGGCCTTGTCCACCGCCGTATAGGCAGCGGCATTGACAATCACGGCAGGACGCATCCGACGCACCAGAGCCCGTACGGCATCTGGTTCCCCGAGATCGCATGCACCATGATCCAGAGCTATAACATGACCAAGTGTGGCCAGACTGCGACGCAGTTCGAAACCGACTTGCCCGTTGCTTCCTGTTACAAGAATAGTAGGCGCCAGAGGTTGCTTATGCAGCATATTGCTTGGCTACCCAGTTTCGGTACCCGCCCGAGATCACGTCTTGCACCCATGCCTGGTTATCCAGATACCACAGCACGGTCTTGCGCAGGCCGGTCTCAAATGTCTCGGCAGGTCGCCAGTTCAGTTCGCGCTCGAGCTTGCTGGCATCGATTGCGTATCGGCGATCATGGCCCGGCCGATCCTTCACGAACGTGATCTGATCGCGATAGGAACCCGCGGCCTTGGGCTTCAGTTCGTCGAGAAGGTCGCACAATATGTGCACCACTTCAAGGTTGGTTTTCTCGTTCCAACCGCCCACGTTGTACGTCTCACCCAGGCGGCCCCGTGCAAGCACTTCCCGGATGGCGCCGCAGTGATCCTCCACATACAGCCAGTCGCGCACATTCTGGCCATCGCCATACACGGGCAGGGCATTACCCGACAGTGCGTTGGTGATCATGAGCGGAATCAGCTTTTCCGGGAAATGATATGGGCCGTAGTTGTTCGAGCAGTTCGTTGTCAGCACCGGCAGACCGTAGGTATGGTGGTAGGCGCGGACCAGGTGGTCGGAGGCGGCCTTCGACGCGGAGTACGGGCTGTTCGGAGCGTAGGGGGTTGCTTCGGAAAATTGAGGATCCTGCGGCCCCAGGGAGCCGAAAACCTCGTCGGTGGAGACGTGCAGAAAGCGGAAACCGGCCTGCGCGGCCCCGTCCAGCCCCCCCCAGTAGGCGCGCACGGCCTCGAGCAGCGTGAAGGTTCCCACGATGTTGGTCTGAATGAATTCAGCCGGACCGTGGATGGACCGGTCGACATGGCTTTCCGCAGCAAAATGCACAACCGCGCGCGGCTTGTACTCTGTCAGCAGGCGATCCAGGGCGGCACGGTCACAGATATCCGTTTGGACAAAGACGTGGCGTGCATCGCCGTCCAGCGATGCCAGCGTCTTGAGATTGCCGGCATACGTCAGCTTATCGGCGTTGACAATGCTGTCCGCCCCTGGCTGTGCCAGCCAGTTGAGGACAAAATTGGCGCCTATAAACCCCGCCCCGCCCGTGACCAAAATGTGCGACAAAATGCTTGCTCCCCTGCCTTCGATATGTTTCGAGTTGCCGACAAAACCCGGCCGTCCGCCCGTTCCTATGATGGCTGGCGGAATCCTTAAGTCCTTGTGGAAGTGGCGGTATTCTATCTGACCCCGACGCTCTCCCCCGACCCATTACCTAACTTTTTGTAGCGTCTTGTAACGATTCGCCAAATCGATTAAGTGATCTCTGGAGAATGCGCGTTCTGGCACTTCCCCGCCCATCCACATATATCTGGCAATACCAATGCCCGTTAATCGCCCCTTGAAAGATGTCCCCTTCGCCATCGGCGACCTTCAGGGCTGCGCCCCCTCCCTTGGCTCTCTTTTTAGGGCACTGCCGCCGGATGTCCCTCTCCGCTTAGTCGGCGACCTGGTGAACCGCGGGCCAGCCTCACTTGCAACGTTGCGCACCGTCCATGCCATGGCCCCCCATGCCGAAACCGTCCTCGGCAACCACGACATCCACCTCCTCGCCGTCGCCGCAGGCGTGCGCAAGAAGGGCAAATCCGACACCCTGGACGACATCCTCACCGCCCCCGATTGTGAGGACCTACTCACCTGGCTCCGCCACCGCCCCCTGGCCCTGCTGGAAAACAACTTCCTCCTCGTCCACGCCGGCGTCCTCCCCCAATGGACCGCCACCCAGGTCATCGACCTCGCCCACGAAGTCGAAGACCAACTCCAAGGCCCCAACTGGCAAGGCTTCCTCGCCGACATCTTCGGCAACGCCGCCAACCGCTGGCACGACGGCCTGCGAGGCGTCGAACGCCACCGCGTGGTGATCAATGCCCTCACCCGGCTGCGCTACTGCACTGTCGATGGCGTGATGGACTTCAAGACCAAGGAGGGCCTGGGCAAGGCGCCGGACGGGTTCATGCCGTGGTTCGACGTGCCGGGGCGGCGTACCGGGGATGTGACAGTGGTATGCGGCCATTGGTCGACGCTGGGCCTGGTCATGCGGCCGAACTTGATGGCGCTGGATACGGGCTGCGTCTGGGGTGGCAAGCTGACGGCGGCCCGGTTGGCACAGGATCCTGCCGAACGGACCGTCGTTCAGGTTGATTGCCCGCAATATTGTGACCCGCTGGCCTGACTGGCAATCCCGCGTTGGCGGGGACGACAGGACGGCTAGCCGATGGCAGCGGGGGTCGGCTGGGGCACGCCGCCGGGCTCGACGGGGTGATTCAACCGTCGGGCCGCAGCGGCTGCGTGTTCCGGCGCGCCCTGGCTGAGGTGGGCGACCACCTCCCTGGCGGAGTTTGCAAGCTCGCGGCGGTCACCCGAGGCCGACACTAGCGCGGGCCCGATTACCAATCTGGCCTTGATCCTGGGTGCGCGCAAGACCGCTTCCAGCGACTGCAGCAGTGTGGTTTCGCCGATGTAGGCGGCGGCAAGCGTCGGTTGACCCGTCGCTGCATCGAGGTAGTTAAGCCCCAGCGGTTGCACTGGCAACCCGCCAGAAATCGGCGCCTGCATCAGGTTGGCGTGGAATGGCAGCACCTCGGTGCCGTCGGTCGTGGTGCCTTCGGGGAACACGCCGACGAGGTCGCCTTGCAGCATCACGTCGGTGATGTCGTGCAGCACGCGGTGGGCATCGCGTTTACGCGCCCGTTCGATGAAGATCGTTCCCGTCTTGTCGCACAGCCAGCCAATCAGCGGCCAGCCGCGTATCTCCGACTTGGCAACGAAGCGCACCGGCTGCCAGCTGTGGATGACGTAGATATCCAGCCACGAAATGTGGTTGGAAACCACCATTGCGCCCTGGCGGCCGGCGCCGTGCGACGCAGCGCCGGTGGCGTCCACCACCTCGACCTCCACCCCGCAAATCCGCAGCAACCGCCGCGACCAGCGGCGGATATGCCACTCGCGCGTGCGCACGCCCAGCCACGGGAACAGCAAGGCACAGGTCACCAGCCCGCGCAGCAGGTGCAGCACCAGCGCGGTCTTGCGCAGCCAGATCATGCGTGGGCGTGGTTTCCGTAGACGACTTGCCCGCCGACCAGGGTCATGCGGACCTTGCCTTCCATCTCGTAGCCGAGCCACGGCGAGTTCTTGCCCTGGCTCTTGATGGAGCGGCGGTCGACCTTCCAGACCTGCTTGGGATCGAACACGCACACGTCGGCGGCGCTGCCGACGGCGAGGGTGCCGGCCTTCAGGCCGATCACGCGGGCGGGTTCGGCGGTGATGCGGGCCAGTGCCTGGGCCAGCGGGACCTTGTGCTCGGCGGCCCAGCGCAGGGTCAGCGGCAGCAGCAGTTCCAGGCCGGTTGCGCCCGGCGATGCCTCGGCGAACGGCAGCAGCTTCTCGTCGTCGTCGACCGGGGTGTGGTCGGAGCACAGGGCGTCGATGGTGCCGTCGGCCAGCGCGGCGACGATGGCGTCGCGGTCGCGCGGGCTGCGCAGCGGCGGCGAGAAGCGCATCTGCGAATTGAAGTAGCCGATATCCATGTCGGTCAGCGAGACGTGGTGGATATTGACGTCGCAGGTCACGGCCAGGCCTTCGCGCTTGGCCTGGCGCACCAGTTCCAGCCCTGCGGCGGACGACAGGCGGCACAGGTGCACGCGCGCGCCGGTGCTGCGCATCAGTTCGAAGATGGTGTGCAGGCGCACGGTTTCGGCGATCACTGACACGCCGGACAGGCCCAGGCGCGACGCCACCGCGCCGCTGGCGGCGACGCCGCCGCCCAGGAACGGGTCTTCCGGGCGCAGCCAGACGGTGAAGCCGAAGGTCTTGGCGTATTGCAGCGCGCGCAGCAGCACCTGGGTGTTGTGCACCGGAGCCTCGGCCTGGCTGAAGCCGACGCAGCCGGCCTCGGTCAGCTGGCTCATCTCGGTCAGGGTCTCGCCCTTCAGGCCCAGCGTCAGCGCGCCCAGCGGGTACACGTGAGTCTGGTTCAGGGTGCGGGCGCGGAATTTCAGCATTTCCACCAGGCCGGGCTCATCGAGCACCGGATCGGTATCGGGCGGGCAGACCAGGCTGGTCACGCCGCCGGCGGTGGCGGCGGCCACTTCGGATTCGAGCGTGGCCTTGTATTCATAGCCGGGCTCGCGCAGGCGCGCGGAGAGGTCGACCAGGCCGGGGCACACGATCAGGCCGCTGGCGTCGATGGTCTTGTTGGCGGTGAAGTCCGCCGGGGCGCTGCCCACGCCGACGATCTTGCCGGCGGCGATGTAGAGGTCCTGCGCGGCGTCGGTGTTGCTGGCCGGATCGATCAGGCGGCCGCCCTTGATGTGAATCTTCATAGCTTGGCTTGTCGTGTCGCTTGGCTGTTTCGGTGTGTTCTGGCTCGTGTCGCTCGACTGCGTCATTCGTCGCTATTTCCCGCCACGATGCCCATTACGGCCATGCGCACGGCGATGCCGAAGGTCACCTGGTTCAGGATCACGGACTGCGGGCCGTCGGCCACGGCGGAGTCGATCTCGACGCCGCGGTTCATGGGGCCCGGGTGCATCACGATGGCGTCGCGATTGGCCAGTGCCAGGCGCTCCGGCGTGAGGCCGTAGGCCTTGAAGTATTCCTGCGCCGACGGCAGCAGCGCGCCGCTCATGCGCTCGTTCTGCAGCCGCAGCATGATGACCACGTCCACGCCCTTCAGGCCCTCTTCCATGTTGTGGAAGACGCGCACGCCCATCTGCTCCAGCCCGGACGGCAGCAGCGTGCGCGGGCCGATGGCGCGCACTTCGGGCACGCCCAGCGTGGTCAGCGCATGGATGTCGGACCGTGCCACGCGCGAGTGCAGGATGTCGCCGACGATGGCCACCGTCAGGTTGGTGAAGTCTTTCTTGAAGTGCCGGATCGTGTACATATCCAGCAGGCCTTGCGTCGGGTGCGCGTGGCGGCCGTCGCCGGCGTTGATCACGTGCACGTGCGGCGCGACGTGCTCGGCGATCAGGTAAGGTGCGCCCGAGCTGGCATGGCGCACCACGAACATGTCGGCGGACATCGCCGACAGGTTGTTGATGGTGTCCAGCAGCGACTCGCCCTTGCTGGTCGACGAGGCGTTGATGTTCAGGTTCAGCACGTCCGCCGACAGCCGCTTGGCGGCGATCTCGAAGGTGGTGCGGGTGCGGGTGGAGTTCTCGAAGAACAGGTTGAACACGCTCTTGCCGCGCAGCAGCGGCACCTTCTTGACATCGCGGTCTGAGTCGGACAGCGATACGAACTGGCTGGCGGTGTCGAGGATGTGCGTGATCATGTCACGCGACAATCCCTCGATCGACAGCAGGTGCTTCAGTTCGCCGTTCTTGGTGAGCTGCGGGTTGCGAAACGTCTTGATCATGGCTGGTCGGGCGCGGGCAAAAAACGGGGGTGGTCTGGTCTTGGAGCTGGGGGTCAGGCGCGCACGGCGCGCCTGGGGCATTCGGGCGGGTTTAGCCGGTGGCGGAATCGGTAGGTTCGGTCGCAAAGGCGAATTGTGCGCCGGCGCCCTCGCCCTGGCGCGACAGCACCAGCGTGGTGCCAGGCGGCAGCGCCATCTCGGCGGCAGTCAGGTCGGCGGCAATCGGCAGCTGGCGCCCGCCGCGGTCGACCAGCACGCCCAGCGCCACGCGCGCGGGACGGCCGTAGTCGAACAGCTCGTTGACGGCGGCACGGATGGTGCGGCCCGTGGCCAGCACATCATCGATCAGCAGGATATTGCGGTCATCCACCGAAAACGGCAGCGTGGTCGGCTGGGCCTGGCTGTGCAGGCCCTTCTTGGCATAGTCGTCGCGATGGAAGGCAACGTTGATCACGCCATGCTCGGGCAGCTTCAGGTCCGCGGCCAGCCGCGCGGCGATCCACGCACCGCCTGAATAGATGCCGGCCACCGACCAGCGCGCGCGCTCGGCCTCGGGGATCAACGCCTGGGCCTGGTCCAGCAGCTTGCGGTACAGCGACTCGGCGTCGGGAACGGAAATCTGCGTCATAGCGGGAATTGGTCGAAATACTGTTGCAGGATGATGCGGGCGGCCTCGGCATCAAGCTCGCCGCGGCGGGCGCCGGCCATCGACGCGGCGCGCGAGGTATAGCGCTCGTCGACCCACTCCACCGGCAGGTCGAAGCGGCCATTGAGCTGGTTGCCGAAACGCCGCGCCAGCTTCATCGAGGGCTGCTCGCCGCCTTCGGGGTTGACCGGCATGCCGACGATCAGCTGCACCGGGTTCCATTCCTGGATGAGTGCCGCCACGGCCTCAAAGCGGCCTTCCACGGTGATATTGGGGAGGATGGTCAACGCACGCGCCTCGCGCGTGATGAAGTTGCCCAGCGCGACGCCGATCTTTTTTTCGCCGTAGTCAAATGCCAGGACCGTGCCGTCGCGGGGCAGTTCACGCCCCACGGCATCAGGCATGCCCGGCCTCGCCGGACAGCATGGTGAAGTCGATGCCCAGCAGCCGGATGGCGGCGGCGAAGCGCTCGTCGGGCGGCACGCTGAAGATGATTTCGGGATCGGCCTGGACCGTCAGCCAGCCGTTGCGGCTGAGCTCTTCCTCCAGTTGGCCGGCACCCCAGCCGGAGTAACCCAGCGTCAGCAGGAAGCGGTGCGGGCCGCTGCCGTTGGCCACGGCCTCCAGCACGTCCTTGGAGGTGGTCATTTCCAGCCCGCCGGGCACGGCCAGCGACGACACATAGACGCCCACCGGGTCATGCAGCACGAAGCCGCGCTCGGTCTGCACCGGGCCGCCGAAGTAGACCGGCTGGTGCGCGACTGGCTGGATTTCAAGCTTGAGGTCGATCTTGTCGAACAGCGTGGCCATGTCGATGTCGATGGGCCGGTTGATCACCAGCCCGAGCGCGCCACGATCATTGTGTTCGCAGATATAGACGACGGAACCCGAAAAAGTCGGATCAGCCATGCCAGGCATGGCAATCAGGAACTGATTGGTCAGATTGATAGGTGCTTCGGGCTTCGCCATGCCTTGCATTTTATCAAATCGCCGGGGGTCTTCCGGAAAAGATTGGCGGGCGCTGCAGTGCAGCAATGAGCGCCCGGCCACGGTCTGGGGTTGCAGTTTGGCTCAATCCTTGCGGGTCAGCGCGGCCAGCTCTTGCGCCGTCAGCCAGCGCCACTCGCCTTCGGCCAGGGCCGGATCGAGCTGCAGGCCGCCAATTGCGCTGCGATGCAGCGCGCTGACATGGTTGCCGGCCGCCGCCACCATGCGCTTGACCTGATGGTACTTGCCTTGCACCAGGGTCAGCCGCAGACTGCGTTCGCCGGTGATCTCACACGCTTCTGCAGCGATCGGCGCCGGTTCGTCGAGCAGCTGCACGCCACTGCACAGCGCTTCGGCCTGCTCCGGCGTGACCGGCTCGGCAGTCGTCACTTCATAGATCTTGGGCACCTTGCGCTTGGGCGAGGTCTGGGCGTGGATGAACTGGCCATCGTCGGTCAGCAGCAGCAACCCGGTGGTGTCGTGGTCCAGCCGCCCCACGGCCTGCACCTCGCGCTGGCGCAGCGGCACCGGCAGCAGGTTGTAGACGCTGGGATGATGGCGCGGGCGCTGCGAGCATTCGTAGCCGGTGGGCTTGTTCAGCATCAGGTAGGCCTTGGTGCAGGCCAGCCATTCCTCGCCGTCTACAGTGAGCCGCAGGCCGTCGACTTCAAACTGCGCGCGCGGGTTTTCGCACAGTTCGCCGTTGACCTCGACCAGCCCGGCGGCGATCAGGTCGCCGCAGTACCGGCGCGTGCCAAAGCCCTGGGATTGGAGGATGCGGTCGAGAGTCATGGAATGGATGATGGTAGGGATGGATGGTGACGCGGCTGCTGTGTGACAGGCCAGATTGCTGCCGCAGTTTGCCTGCGGTCGGTGCGCCCCACTCCCGCTTGCGGGAGAGAGGGAGCACACAATCGGTTAGTTTACGCGCAGCCTGAAATCCTCAGGCCGCCAGCATCGCGCTCTCGCGATAATGCCGTTGCGCGTCGTCGAAGCGCTCGGTTTCCTCGAAGAGCCGCGCCAGCGCCAGGTGCGTGCGCACGCGCAGGCGGCGCTGCTGGTCGGGCTCGGCATATTTCAGCGCGCGCTCGAAGCTGGACTGGGCCTTGCCCCACAGCTTCTCGCCCAGGCACAGCACGCCCAGCGTGTAGTAGAGGTCGGCGTCGGCGGGATGCGCCGCCAGCCATTTCTCCGCCTGCTGGATCTGCGGCAGCGCGTGGCCGGGAACGGCGCAATCGGCATAGCGCAGCACCAGGCGGCTGTCCCAGTTGACCTTGAGCGCGTCTTCGATAATGCGGCGGGCCTCGTTCTGCCGGCCCAGCGCCGCGAAGTAACGCGCCGCGGGTTCGGCGATGCGGGTGGCGCGGCGCTCGTCGGTGGACAGCGAGCGCCAGAACTCAGACAGCGCATCGGCGTCGTGGCGGCGCTCGTCCAGCATGGCTTCGACGGCCATCTGCTTGAGCCGCAGCGCCAGCACCGGATGCAGGGCGTTGCGCTTTTCCAGCGAGCGCGCCAGGCGCAGCACCTCGGTCCAGTTCTTCAGGTGCTGGTGCGCGCGCAACGCGATGCGCTGCACATGGATCTGGCGCGCACCCTGCGACTGCAGCTGGGCGATGGTTTCCAGCGCGCCGTCGGCGTCGCGGGCATCGACCAGCAACTCGGCCATCGACACCAGCCGCGCCTGTTCGCGCTCGGGGTCGGTGACCTGCGACATCCAGGCGTCGCGCCGCTCGGTTTCCTGCATCCGGTGCGCGGCGCGGGCGCCGATCAGCGCGGCGGTCTGGGCCTGGTCGTCCCAGGACTGCGCCTCGCGCGCGGCGCGCTCGGCGCGGGCGAAGCGGCCGGCAAACAGGTTTTCGATCGACTCGCGCAGCGCCGCCTGTGCCTTGCTCATGCGGCTGCGCTCGCGGTAGGCGGCGGCGCGGCGCGGCATGTCGGCCAGATGGCGGACGGTGGACATCACCGTCCACACCACGAAGAACAGCAACAGCAGCAAGGCCAGCGCCAGGTTCAGCGACAGCTCGACGCGATACGGCGGATAGAACAGCACCACATTGCTGTGGTTGAACTGCGTGAACAGGGCCAGCCCGACGGCGCCGCCAAACAGGACCGCAACCCAGAACAGAAGGCGCATGGGCTTACTCCTTCTTCAGGGCATGCAGCGCGCCCAGGCTTTCGGACATGGTCGGCAGCTGCACCGTGACCGCGCCGGCCTGCGCCTGCCGCAGCAGCGTCAGCACCCCCTGCACCCGGCGCGACTTGGTATCGAAATAGCGGCCGATCATCGCCTGCGCGGCGGCCAGGTCATTGCGGAACACGGGTTCGTTGCGCGACAGCAATGCCAGGCGCGCATTGAGCAGGCGCAGCTTGACGTTCTCGCGCAGGAACCAGCCCTGATCGCCCGACAGCAGCAGCGCCTCGGCATCGTCGACCTTGCGGATACGGACCACCTGCGCCAGTTCCTCGCGCAGGTAGTCCCACAGGCGCGTGAACCAGCCCGGACCCGTGCCGTTGGCGGCGGCCGGCGCGCTGGCACCATTGCCGGCGGCACCCTTGCGGGCGTCGGCCTCGCTGCGCTCCAGCATGCGTTCGCTGGACAGCAGCGGCAGTGCGTCGATCTGGTTGATGGCCTCGTCCAGCTTGATTGCGGCACCGGTCAGGTCGGTGTCGGGCACCGCCTTCATGCGCGCGACGTCGCGCGCGATCGCGCGGCGCAGCAGGTTGTATTGCGGCTTGTCGGCGCGCGCCAGGCGGGCGTCGGCGCTTTGCAGCGCGGCCAGCGCCACCTGGACGTTGCCGGTCAGCTGCAATTGCTGGCCGGCACTGGTCAGCAGCTGCTGGATCTCGGCGATTTCCCAGTCGTCGCGGTTGCGCATCAGGTCCTGGTAGACCTGTTCCAGCGCCACCTGCTTGTCGCGGGTCTCGCTGACCTGGTTCTCCAGCGCACCGACCTTGGCCTGCAGTTCCTTGACCGTGTCCTGCGCGTTGCGGGTCAGCACGCGCGACTCCTGCACCAGCGCATCGTTGCTTTGCTGGCGGCGCGCCAGCTCGCCGGTCAGGTGGTCAACGCGCTGCTGCAGCCACCAGAAGCCGCCAGCCGTTGCCACCACCAGCACGGCGACCAGCGCCCACAACGCAGCGGACCGCCGTGAGGCTGCACTGGGAGCAGCGGGGGTAGCGGGGCCCGGCGCGGGCGCGGCTTGCGCCGATGCTGCGGAGGCCGCCGTGGGCGGCGGCGTAGCGGAGGAGGACGTGGTTTCTTGCGTCACGCGTTCGACCTTCGTTGACGTTGCGGGAACTGCTGCGTCCGGCACGGGGGCCGGTGGCGCTTCGGCTTTGGCGCTGGGCGGGCTGGCTTCGGTTGCCGCGCTGGCCATGCTTGCCGGCGCCGGACCGGCATGGGCATCGGCCCACTGCAGGCACGCCGCCAGCAAGCCGGCATCGCCCGGGGCGGCGCGCTGGACATGGGGGAAACCCAGCGCCAGCGCCTGTTCGGCGATTCTCGCATGCGGCGCGATGCACTGCACCTGCCGCAGGGCAGCGTCTTCCTCAGGCGACAGATGCTGGCGTGCCAGCGCGTCAAGGTTGCGCACCGCTTCAGAACTGGTTAGGAGCCACGCATGCGGCGCCGCGCCGGGACGCAGGTTGTCGCGCACGGCCTGCCACTGCATGGCGCTGGGTTCGGGCAGCGTGCGCCGGTAGGCCTCGACGGCCTCGACCTGGGCACCGGCCTCGCGCAGGCGCTTGCCCAGCCAGTCGCGCCCGCCGTTGCCGCGGATGATCAGGACCGGCTTGCCTGCCAGCGCGGCGGGATCGAGCCGGGCCCACAGGGCCTCGGAGTCAAAGCGCAGCGCTTCGGCCTCCGGCGCGATGTCATCGGCGCCCTGCCCGTTCGCGGCAGCGCCCGCGGGCGCGATCACCCTGCACGCGGGCGGAGCGATGCCGCGCTCGGCCAGGGCCGCGACGCTGGCCGGCCCGACCACCGCCACCGGCACCTGCGCCGGCCATTGGGCCACGGCCGCGCCCTGCACGCCGGCCAGCGCGTCGAGCGCGAAGGTAATGGCATTGGGACTGACAAAGACCACCAGCGCAAAGGTGTCCAGCCGCGCCAGTGCCACGCGCAGCGGCGCGTCGTCAGCGGCCGGGCCGATGGCCAGCAAGGGAAAGCTGAGTACGTCCAGGCCCGCGGCCTGCAACGCCTCGGTCAGTTGCCGGGACTGCCCGGCGGGTCGTGTGACAACGACGGTCGGGCTGGGCATGGGGCAGCCTCAGGCAGGAGCTTGGGAGCCGGCGGGATCGCCAGAATCGGCCAGTGCCGCGAGGATGGCTTCGGCACCCTGCGCCAGCAGGTCGCGCGCGCAGGCCTGGCCCAGCGCTTCGGCGGCGGCCAGGTCAGCAGCCGGTCCGGACGCGGCAGCGCGGATGGCGCGCGTGCCATCGGGCAAGGCGACAAAGGCGTCCAACTTCAGCTGATCGCCTTCCCAGCGCGCATGGGCGGCCAGCGGCACCTGGCACGAGCCGCCCAGCATGCGCGACACGGCGCGCTCGGCGGTCACGGCCAGCGCCGTCGGCTGGTGGTTCAGGGTTGCCAGCCATTGCGCCAGTTCAGGGCGGTTGGCCGGGATCTCGATGCCGAGGGCGCCCTGGCCTGCGGCCGGCAGCGACACGTCGATCGGGATCAGCGCGCGGATGCGCTCGCCCAGGCCCAGGCGCTTGAGGCCGGCGGCGGCCAGGATGATGGCGCCGTATTCGCCGCGATCCAGCTTGCCCAGCCGCGTGTCCAGGTTGCCGCGCAGCGGCTTGATCACGAGTTGCGGGTAGCGGCTGCGCAGCGCGGCTTCACGGCGCAGGCTGGAGGTGCCGACCACGGTGCCGGCCGGCATGTCGTCCAGCGAGGCGTAGGCGGAAGACACCAGCGCGTCGCGCGGATCCTCGCGTTCCATCACCGCGGTCAGGGCGAAGCCTTCGGGCAACTCCATCGGCACATCCTTGAGCGAATGCACCGCCAGGTCCGCCCGGCCTTCGTCCATCGCGAACTCCAGTTCTTTGACAAACAAACCCTTGCCGCCGACTTTGGACAGCGTACGGTCTAGAATCTGGTCTCCGCGCGTCGTCATGCCAAGAATGGACACGTCGCACGCGGGATAGTATTGTTGCAACGCAGCACGCACATGTTCTGCCTGCCACAGGGCCAGACGGCTCTCTCGGGAGGCAATGACGAGCTTTTGCGGAAGATTGCGAGACACGACAGCGGTAGAGGAAGACAGGGTGGCAGACGACATGCGTCAATGGTAGCACGCGACCCAATAGCCCCTCCGCACCAATAGATAAGCTTAGAGAAGCAGAACGAGGAGATTGCATGACGCAGCATGCTGCGCGCCCCAACGGCCGGCGGACCGCCCCGGCTGCGAAAGACCAAAGCCCTGCCCTCGGCGCCGGCCAAGGTGACGCAAACGGCGCATCCACCACCGAATCGAAACGCCCCGCCACCCGCAGCGGGACCAAACGCTCCCCCAAGCCCAAGCTTTCCATCGTGTCGAGCAACGGAACCGCCATCGCCCCCACCGCCCGCCGCACTGCTGACAAGGACGTGCCGCTGCGCGAGGACATCCGCTTCCTGGGCCGCCTGCTGGGCGAATGCCTGCGCGAACAGGAAGGCGACGCCGCCTTCGAGGTGGTCGAGACCATCCGCCAGACCGCGGTGCGCTTCCGCCGCGAAAACGACCGCGCCGCCGGCGCGGAGCTGGACCGCCTGCTCAAGCGCCTGTCGCGCGACCAGACCAACCAGGTCGTGCGCGCGTTCAGCTATTTCTCGCACCTGGCCAATATCGCCGAGGACCAGCACCACAACCGCCGCCGCCGCGTGCACGCGCTGGCCGGCTCGCCGCCGCAGGCGGGCAGCCTGGCCCACGCGCTGGAGGCGATCGACGCCGCCGGCGTGACCGGCAAGCAGCTGCGCAAGTTCCTGGACGAGGCGCTGATCGTGCCGGTGCTGACCGCGCACCCGACCGAAGTCCAGCGCAAGAGTATTCTCGACGCCGAACGTGAGATCGCCCGCCTGCTGGCCGAGCGCGACCTGCCGATGACCGCGCGCGAGCGCGAGCACAACACCGCGCAGCTGCGCGCCAAGGTCACCACGCTGTGGCAGACCCGCATGCTGCGCGATTCGCGCCTGACGGTGGCCGACGAGATCGAAAACGCCCTGTCGTACTACCGCACCTGCTTCCTGCGCGGCATCCCGCAGCTGATGAGCGAGCTGGAAGAAGACATCGCCGCGGTGTTCCCCGCCACGCGCAAGCGCAAGGGCACCCCGGGAGCCCCGGGCACGAAGGCGGCGCCGCTGGCCCCGTTCCTGCAGATGGGCTCCTGGATCGGCGGCGACCGCGACGGCAACCCCAACGTCACTGCCGAGACGCTGGAGCACGCCGCCAGCCAGCAGGGGCAGATGATCATCGACTGGTACCTGGATGAAGTCCATGCGCTGGGCGCGGAGCTGTCGATGTCGACGCTGATGGTCGACGCCAGCGCGGAACTGCTGGCGCTGGCCGAGCGCTCGCCCGACCACTCCGAGCATCGCGCCGACGAGCCCTACCGCCGCGCGCTGATCGGCATCTACGCGCGCCTGGCCGCAACCAGCAAGGCGCTGACCGGCCATGCCGTGCCGCGCCGCCCGGTGGCGCCGGCCGAGCCCTATGACAGCGCCGAGGTCTTTGCCGCCGATGTGCAGGTGGTGGTCGACTCGCTGCGCGCCAACCATGGCCAGGCGCTGGCCAATGGCCGCATCGACGCGCTGGCGCGCGCCATCGGCGTGTTCGGCTTCCACCTGGCATCGGTCGACATGCGCCAGGTCTCGGACGTGCACGAGGCGGTCATCGCCGAGCTGTTCGCCGCCGCCGGCATCGCCCCCGACTACGCCGCCCTGCCCGAGGCGCGCAAGCTGGAACTGCTGCTGGCCGAACTGCGCCAGCCGCGCCTGCTGACGCTGCCGTGGCATGAGTACTCCGAGCAGACCCGCAAGGAACTGGCGATCTTCGCCGCCGCGCGCGAGCTTCGCGCGCGCTATGGCAAGCGCATTGCGCGCAACTACATCATCTCGCACACCGAGACGCTGTCGGACCTGGTCGAAGTGATGCTGCTGCAGAAGGAATCCGGCATGCTGCAGGGCACGCTGGGCAGCAAGACCGACCCGGCGCGCATGGAGCTGATGGTGATCCCGCTGTTCGAGACCATCGAGGACTTGCGCAACGCCGCCGGCATCATGGAGTCGCTGCTGGACCTGCCGGGCTTTGACTCGGTGATCGCGCACCATGGCGTCGAGCAGGAAGTGATGCTGGGCTACTCGGACTCGAACAAGGACGGCGGCTTCCTGACTTCCACCTGGGAGCTGTACAAGGCCGAGCTGGCGCTGGTGCAGCTGTTCGAGCAGCGCCAGGTCAAGCTGCGCCTGTTCCACGGCCGCGGCGGCACCGTCGGCCGCGGTGGCGGCCCGACCTACGATGCCATCCTGTCGCAGCCGCCGGGCACCGTGAACGGCCAGATCCGCCTCACCGAACAGGGCGAGATCATCAACAGCAAGTTCGCCAACGCCGAGATCGGCCGGCGCAACCTGGAAACGGTGGTCGCGGCCACGCTGGAAGCGTCGCTGCTGCCGCAGCAGAACGCGCCCAGGGACCTCGACATGTTCGAGGCGGTGATGCAGCAGCTGTCGGACCGCGCCTTCACGGCCTACCGCGACCTGGTGTATGAGACCCCGGGTTTCAAGGACTACTTCTTCGCCACCACGCCGATCACCGAGATCGCCGACCTGAACCTGGGTTCGCGCCCGGCCTCGCGCAAGCTGATGGACAAGAAGCACCGCCGCATCGAAGACCTGCGGGCAATCCCGTGGGGCTTCTCGTGGGGCCAGTGCCGGCTGCTGCTGCCGGGCTGGTACGGCTTCGGCAGCGCGGTCAAGTCGCTGCTGGACACTGCGCCGGACGACAAGGCGCGCAAGCTGGCCGTGACCACGCTGCGCCGCATGGTCAAGACCTGGCCGTTCTTCTCGACGCTGCTGTCCAACATGGACATGGTGCTGGCCAAGACCGACCTGGCCGTGGCCTCGCGCTACGCCCAGCTGTGCGACGACGCGGCCCTGCGCCGCACCGTGTTCAACCGCATCAGCAAGGAATGGCACCTGACCTGCGAGATGCTGACACTGGTCACCGGCCACCAGGAACGGCTGGCGGACAACCCGCTGCTGGCGCGCTCGATCAAGAACCGCTTTGCGTATCTCGATCCGCTGAACCACTTGCAGGTCGAGCTGCTCAAGCGTTTCCGCTCGGGCAAGGATGGCGATGACATCCGGGTGCGGCGCGGCATCCACCTGACCATCAACGGGGTCGCGGCGGGCCTGCGCAATACGGGCTGATTGGCGTCAGAGTGCTGCCGGTTCGCGCCCCTCTCCCGCGTGCGGCAGAGGGGCGCGTCCACATCGGGCGGCAGCTTTTTCAAATGGCGCCAGTCTACCCCCTCACCCCACAAACGCCCCCGGCACCGGATCTTCACCCAGCGCGTGCAGCAGCACCGCCCAGTGCATCGCCTCGTCCCCGAGGATGCTGCCGGCGGCGCGGGTCAGTTCGCGGTTGTGGAAGTTCGGCAGCACGCCCAGGTAGGCGGCGGTGGCGCCCTTCTCCAGCCCCGCGGCAAAACGCAGCACATCGGCCTGGGTCTTCAGCTTTTCAGTCGGGAATGTGTATTCCGACGCCTTCTTCGCCACCACCGGCGTGCCGCCCAGCTTCGACACTGTCCCGGCCAGCACCTGCGCGTGCGCCTTGTGGTGGTCCTGGAACTTGACCGCGGTGGCAAGCACCGGCTTTTGCAGCAGGCCGCTTTCCGCGCCGACCTGATAGGCGGCGATCGCCTGGTATTCCAGCCCCAGCGCGGTGTTCAGGATATTGATGTCGTCCCTGGTGCTGCCCGACTGGGTCTGCGCCCAGGCTGGCATGGACTCGCCAAGGCTGATGACGGCCAGCGAGCCCAGCGCGAACAGCCCCGGCGCCTTGAGCAGCCCGCGGCGGCGCGCATCGGGCGCGGTCACAATGCGGTCACGGGAATCGGTCGGATCTGCCGTGGCGGCAGTCGTGCGCATGCGTTCCATGGTGTTCTCCTGTGTGGGATCAAGGGCGCCGCGGCCCGCAGCCTGGGGCCGCCATCGTGCGCCTGCCACCTGATACGCACGCCGGGGCCAATCGGATGCAAGGTCGTGCCTATAATCCGGCAACACCCTTTCGAGAGACGCCCCGGTGCCCCCTTCTCCGGTGTCCCCTTCCGCCGAAACCTACGCCGCGCCGCCCGGCGCCGAGCGTCTTGCGGCCCTGCTCCAGGCCGTGGCCATCGGCGAGCGGCAGGCGCTGCGCGGCCTCTATGACCTCACCGCGACGAAACTGTTTGGCCTTGCGCTGCGTATCACTGGCAGGCGTGATTGGGCGGAGGATGTCGTGCAGGAAAGCTTTGTCAGCATCTGGCACCACGCCGGCGACTACCGGCCGCACCTGGCCGCGCCGATGACCTGGATGACCGCGATCGTGCGCAACCGCGCGCTGGACTGCCTGCGCCGGGCAAGCGCGGCACGCGTCGGGCAGACGGTCGAGCTGGACGAAGACCTGGGCGAATGGCTGGCCGACGACACGGCCGGGCCCGCGGAACTGGCCGATGCCAGCCAGCAGGCACGCGCGCTCAACCGCTGCCTGCAGCGCCTGGAGCAGCCGCAGCGCCAGGCCATCATGCTGGCCTACCTGCAGGACCTGAGCCACGCCGAGCTGGCCGCCCGGCTGCGCGCGCCGCTGGGGACGGTCAAGTCGTGGATCCGGCGCGGCCTGGAGCGGCTGCGCAGCTGCATGGAGGGCGCGGCATGAAGCTGGCCAGCCATCCCGACCTGCTCGACCGCATCGCCGCGCAGTACGCGCTGGGGGTGCTGCGCGGCGGCGCACGGCGCCGCCTGGAACAACTCGCGCGCGAAGAGCCCGCGGTGCGCGCCGCGATCCACCGCTGGCAGGCACGGCTGGCGGGCGTGGCCGAGCTGCAGGCGGCCGCCGAGCCGGTCGACAAGGTGTGGTGCGGGATCGAGGATCGCCTCGGCTGGAAGGTGGCAGATTCGGCCAGTCAGCCGGCCCGCCCGGCCCGTGACACCCGTCCCGCGGACGGCTGGTGGCAGCGCCTGTGGTCGGCCCCGGTGTTCTGGCGTGGCGCCGCGGCGGCAATGGCCATGGTGGCGGTGCTGGCCGTCGGCATCGGCATCCAGCTGGCCCGGCAGGATCAGGCGGCGCCGGCCGAGGTCGTCGCCGTGCTGAACGACGACCGTGCCCAGCCTGCGATGCTGGTGTCGTGGGATGCCGGCGCACGCAGCCTGATCGTGCGCCGCCTGGATCACCTGGCCCTGAGCGACCAGCAGGTATTGCAGCTGTGGGCGCTGCCTGCGGGTGGCAAGCCGCAGTCACTGGGCGTGATCGGCCGGGCACCCGAAGCCCGGCTGGCGCTGGCGCGGTTGCCCGCGGCGGCGCCCGCGCTGGCGGTCAGCATCGAGCCGCCGGGCGGCTCGCCCAATGCCGATGGGCCAAGCGGCCCGGTGGTGTTCAAGGGGCCTGTGATCCACAGCCGGCTCTGAGGATCGGCGCTGCCGTGCCGGCCGGCGCCGCCAGCGGGCCGGCGGGCGATATAATCGCCGTTTCCCAATTTCTCGCGCCCGCCGCCGTCCACACGCCGGCGCCTGCCCGCGCGAGCCACTGCAGCCGACGTCCATGTCCACCTCCCAACTTGCCAAGAAAGGCGAAGCCTGGTCCGCCCGCTTCTCCGAACCGATGTCCGACCTGGTGAAGCGCTACACCGCCTCGGTGTTCTTCGACAAGCGCCTGGCCCTGTTCGACATCCAGGGCTCGCTGGCCCACGCGGCCATGCTGGCAAAGCAGGGCATCATCGCCGAGGCCGACCGCGCCGAGATCGAGCGCGGCATGGCGCAGATCAAGGCCGAGATCGAGGCCGGCGGCTTCGAGTGGAAGCTGGACCTGGAAGACGTCCACCTGAACATCGAGGCGCGCCTGACAGCGCTGGTGGGTGATGCCGGCAAGCGCCTGCACACCGGCCGCTCGCGCAATGACCAGGTCGCCACCGACATCCGCCTGTGGCTGCGCAGCGAGATCGACAACATCATCGTGCTGCTGGGCGCGCTGCGCGCCTCGCTGCTGGACCTGGCCGAACAGAACGCCGACACCATCCTGCCCGGCTTCACCCACCTGCAGGTGGCGCAGCCGGTGACTTTCGGTCACCACCTGCTGGCCTACAACGAGATGTTCACGCGCGATGCCGAGCGCATGGCCGACTGCCGCAAGCGCGTCAATCGCCTGCCGCTGGGCGCGGCCGCGCTGGCCGGCACCAGCTATCCGATCGACCGCGAGTTCGTGGCGCAGCAGCTGGGCTTCGACGGCGTGTGCCGCAACTCGCTCGATGCCGTGTCGGACCGCGATTTCGCCATTGAATTCTGCGCCGCCGCCGCGCTGGTGATGACGCACGTGTCGCGCTTCTCGGAAGAACTGGTGCTGTGGATGAGCCCGCGCGTGGGCTTTATCGACATCGCCGACCGCTTCTGCACCGGCAGCTCGATCATGCCGCAGAAGAAGAACCCGGACGTGCCCGAACTGGCGCGCGGCAAGACCGGCCGCGTCAACGGCCACCTGATCGGCCTGCTGACCCTGATGAAGGGCCAGCCGCTGGCGTACAACAAGGACAACCAGGAAGACAAGGAGCCGCTGTTCGATACGGTCGATACCGTGGTGGACACGCTGCGCATCTTCGCCGACATGGTGCCGGGCATCACCGTCAAGCCGGAAGCGATGCGCGCCGCCGCGCTGCAGGGCTACGCCACTGCCACCGACCTGGCCGACTACCTGGTCAAGAAGGGCCTGCCCTTCCGCGACGCCCACGAAGCCGTGGCCCACGCGGTGCGCGCCTGCGACAGCCGCCAGTGCGACCTGGCCGACCTGAGCGTGGCCGAGCTGCGTGAGGTCTCGGGCCTGGGCGACAAGGCCGCGCTGATCGGCGACGACGTGCACACGGTGCTGACGCTGGAAGGCTCGGTCGCCGCGCGCGACCATATCGGCGGCACGGCGCCGGCGCAGGTGCGCGCCGCTATCGCGGCCGCACGCGCGGCGCTGTAACAGCGGGCCACCCTGTAAGTTTCGCGTAAGTTTTACGCAAGAAGAAGCCACCGCGGCGCGAGCCCGGTGGCTTTTTCTATTGATATTCCCCATTCTGGCGCAATCTCGTCGCCCCCGTAGGTAGTAGCCCCTAGCGCCTGTAGATTTTGTTACAGATAAACTAATCGCCGCAAAAACCGGGGAGACAACCCATGTATTACTTGCTTGGTCTGTCACGACAGATCGACAGGTTGAATCAGCACACTGGCAGGCTTGCAAACATCATGATCCTGCTGTCGTGCCTGATCAGCGCAGGCAACGCCCTTCTGCGCTATGGCTTCAACTTGAGCGACAACTGGCCACTCGAACTGCAGTGGTACATGTTTGCCATTGCCGTGATGTTCGGCACCTCCTACACCTTCCAGCGCAATGAGCACGTGCGCGTAGACCTGATCTACGGCAACGTCTCGGAACGCGCGCAGCACTGGATCGACATCTTCGGCATCGTCGTGTTCCTGCTGCCGTCGTGCGTGCTGTTCACCTGGCTGTCGTGGGATTCGTTGTTTCTGCCCTCGTGGCGCATCCTCGAGCAATCGGGCAATTCCGGCGGCCTGCCGCGTTACCCGATCAAGCTGGTGGTGCCCGTCGGCTTCGCCTTGCTGACGCTGCAGGGCGTGTCCGAACTGATCAAGCGCTTCGCCGCCCTCAAGGGCCTGGTGCGCATCGAATCCAAGTACGAGAGGCCGGTTCAATGATTCCGTTGGAATATATGCCGCCGCTGATGTTCGGCGGCCTGGTGGTATTCATGCTGATCGGCTTCCCGGTCGCGTTCTCGCTGTCGGCGGTGGGCCTGGCCTTCGGCTTCCTGGCGATTGAATGGGGTTACTTCCCGATCAGCTTCCTGCAGGCCGTGCCGAGCCGCGTGTTCGGCAGCGTGCTGGCCAACGAGCTGCTGCTGGCGATCCCGTTCTTCACCTTCATGGGCGCCATCCTGGAGAAGTGCGGGCTGGCCGAGGACATGCTGGACTCCATGGGCCAGCTGTTCGGCCCGGTGCGCGGCGGCCTGGGTTATTCGGTGATCATCGTCGGCTTCATCCTGGGCGCGATCACGGGCACGGTGGCCGCACAGGTGATCGCCATGGCGATGATCTCGCTGCCGGTGATGATGCGCTACCGCTACAACATGAAGTACGCCACCGGCGTGCTGGCCGCGTCGGGCACCATCACGCAGCTGGTGCCGCCGTCGCTGGTGCTGGTGGTGCTGGCCGACCAGCTCAAGACCCCGATGGGCAGCGCCGACGTGGGCAGCATGTACCTGGGCGCGTGGGGCCCGTCGGTGGTGCAGATCGCGCTGTTCGCGCTCTATACCTTCATGCTGGCCCGCTTCAAGCCTGACTGGCTGCCGCCGGTGCCGCCGGAGGCGCGCACGCTGCGCGGCTGGGCGCTGTGGCGCAAATGCCTGCGCGGCATCATCCCGTGCGCGGTGCTGATCTTCCTGGTGCTGGGCACGATCATGATGGGCATTGCCACGCCGACCGAATCCGGCGCCATGGGCGCAGTCGGCGCCCTGGTGCTGGCCGTGATCCGCGACAAGGCCTTCAGCCGCATCGACCGCCAGATCTATCGCGTCGGCATCGCCGCCGCGCTGGTGGCCGCCGCCGTCGGCATCTTCGCCTTTGGCTCGCACGTGTTCCGTATCCCGCTGGCGGTGGTGTACCTGGTCATCCTCTGGCTGCTGCTGCGCGCCGGCCAGATGACCGAACTGCGCCTGCTGATCGTCGATGCCTACCAGTCCACCGCGCGCCTCACCGCGATGGTGGTGTTCATCCTGATCGGCTCCACCTGCTTCTCGGTGGTGTTCCAGGGCGTGGATGGCGGCGCATGGGTGGAACACCTGTTCACCTCGCTGCCGGGCGGCTGGATCGGCTTCCTGATCGTGGTGAACCTGTTCATCTTCTTCCTGGCATTCTTCCTCGACTTCTTCGAGATCGCCTTTATCGTGGTGCCGATGCTGGCGCCGGTGGCGGTCAAGGTGCTGGCGCCGGTGGTGGCCGACTCCATGGGCGGCAATCCGGAAGCCGCGGCTACGGCGGCGCTGGTGTGGTTCGGCGTGATGCTGTGCGTGAACATGCAGACCTCGTTCATGCACCCGCCGTTCGGCTTCGCGCTGTTCTACCTGCGCGGCATCGCGCCGAAGGAAGTGAAGAGCTCGGACATCTACTGGGGCGCCCTGCCCTGGGTTGGCCTGCAGATGGTGATGGTGGTCATGGTGATGTTCCTGCCGGGCATGGTGACGGGGCTGCTGGACAAGGGATCGCTCAAGCACAGCAACGCGGCAGAGGTCAGTATCCCGCTTGGCGGAGAGCCGGAGAAACCGGCGTCGGCACCAGGACCAGCCGCCCCGCCGGGTTCGCTGGAACTGCCAGGCGCGGCACCGGCACCTGAGCCCGCGGCACCACAGTTCGAGTTCGAAAAGAAGAACTGACCGGATAGTCGATCCAAGGCCCCGCAGCAATGCGGGGCCTTTTTTTCATTGGCGCGGGGCCGCGCCGGCGCCGGCGTGCGATTGCGAATCGGCTCATCGACCGGCGCGCTTGCGTGGCCCAGACTGGCCCTGTGTTCTGCGAACCGACCCCAGGAGAGCCGCCATGCAAACCCACCACACCCTTCGACCGACCGGGCACGGCAACGATGCACCGCCTGCCATCAATACGTGACCGCCGTATTGATAACAATGCTATCATCCCTTCATCCGATGGTGAGGAGGTCAAGATGGCAACACTACTCGTTCGTGGCATCGATGAATCCCTGGTCCAGCGCCTGCGCGAGCGGGCCGTCGCCAACGGCCGCAGCGCCGAGGCCGAGCACCGCGCCATCCTGGCGCAGGCGCTGGGCGGCACGCGCCGGCGCAGCTTTGCCGATGTGCTGGCCAGCATGCCTGACGTCGGCCACGACGCCGACTTCGAGCGGATCCAGGATCCGGGCGAGGCGCCGCGTGTATTTGATTGATACCAACGTCATCAGCGAGACGCGCAAGCGCGAGCGCGCCAACCCCGGCGTGCGCGCGTTCTTCCGGCAGGCGGCGCGGGAAGGTGCCGCGCTCTACCTGTCGGCGCTGACCGTGGGCGAGCTCCAGCGCGGCGTTGCGCTGATCCGCCATCGCGGCGATACGGCGCAGGCCGCGGTGCTGGAGCAATGGCTGGCAACCGTGCTGGAGGACTTTGGCCGGCAGGTGTTGCCGGTCGATGCCGACGTCGCCCAGGTCTGGGGCCAGCTGCGCGCGCCGCGGCCTGAGCATGCGCTGGACAAGTTCATTGCCGCCACCGCGCTGATCCACGACCTGACCATTGTCACGCGCAATGTGGAGGACTTCCGCGGCACGGGCGCGATGCTGCTGAATCCGTTCACCTAGCCCAAAAGAGAAAGGGCCCCGCATCGCGGGGCCCTGCTCACGTCAGCGGGACGCAGACTGGCGCTCAGCCGTCCTGCTTCACGCAGTCGACAAAGTACGCCTTCTTGCCGTCGACCTCGTCCTCGACCAGGCCGTGGATGTCGGTCTCGAAGCCCGGGAACAGCTTGTTGAACTCACGCGCGAACTTCAGGTACTGCACGATGGTGCGGTTGAAGCGCTCGCCCGGAATCAGCAGCGGAATGCCCGGCGGGTACGGCGTCAGCAGGATGGCGGTGACGCGGCCTTCCAGGTCGTCGACCGGCACGCGCTCGATCTCGCGGTGCGCCATCATGGCCCAGGCGTCCGACGGCTTCATCGCCGGCTCCATGTCCGACAGGTACATCTCCGTCGTCACACGGGCCACGTCGTTGGCCTTGTACACGCTGTGGATCGCATCGCACAGGTCACGCAGGCCCATGCGCTCGTACTGCGGATGCTTGCCGACGAATTCCGGCAGCACGCGCCACAGCGGCTGGTTCTGGTCGTAGTCGTCCTTGAACTGCTGCAGCTCGGTCACCAGCGAGTTCCAGCGGCCCTTGGTGATGCCGATGGTGAACATGATGAAGAACGAGTACAGCCCGGTCTTCTCGATGATGATGCCGTGCTCGGCCAGGTACTTGGTGACGATGGCCGCCGGGATGCCGCGTTCGCTGAACTCGCCGTCCACGTCCAGGCCCGGGGTGATGATGGTGGCCTTGATCGGGTCGAGCAGGTTGAAGCCGTCGGCCAGGTCGCCGAAGCCGTGCCAGCGCTCATTGGCCTTGAGCATCCATTCCTCGCGGTCGCCGATGCCGTCTTCGATCAGCGCGTCCGGGCCCCACACCTTGAACCACCAGTCGCCGTTCTTGCCATCGTCATAATCGCCCTCGACCTTGCGCATGGCGCGGCGGAAATCCATCGCCTCCTGGATGCTCTCTTCCACCAGCGCGGTGCCGCCCGGCGCTTCCATCATCGCCGCGGCCACGTCGCACGAGGCAATGATCGAGTACTGCGGGCTGGTCGAGGTGTGCATCAGGTACGCCTCGTTGAAGCGGTAGCGGTCCAGCTTGCGCGTCTCGGAATCCTGCACCAGGATTTGCGAGGCCTGCGACAGGCCCGCCAGCAGCTTGTGCGTGGACTGCGTGGCGAACACCAGCGCGTCCTTGCTGCGCGGGCGGTCCTTGCCGATCGCGTGCATGTTGCGATAGAAGTCGTGGAAGGCCGCATGCGGCAGCCAGGCTTCATCGAAGTGCAGCGTGTCGATCTCGGCCGCCAGCATTTCCTTGATCTGCTCGGCGTTGTACAGCACGCCATCGTACGTACCCTGGGTGATGGTCAGGATGCGCGGCTTCTGGTTCTTGGCCTTGCTGGCGAACGGGTGGTTGGCGATCTTCTTCCTGATCGTTTCCGGGTCGAACTCGCTCTTCGGGATCGGGCCGATGATGCCGTAGTGGTTGCGCGTAGGCATCAGGAAGACCGGGATCGCGCCCGTCATCATGATCGCGTGCAGGATCGACTTGTGGCAGTTGCGGTCCACCACCACGATGTCACCCGGCGCCACGTTGGCATGCCACACCATCTTGTTCGAGGTGGAGGTGCCGTTGGTGACGAAGTACATGTGGTCGGAGTTGAAGATGCGCGCGGCATTGCGCTCCGACGCGGCCACCGGGCCGGTGTGATCCAGCAGCTGGCCCAGCTCGTCGACCGCGTTGCAGACGTCGGCGCGCAGCATGTTCTCGCCGAAGAACTGGTGGAACACCTGGCCCACCGGGCTCTTCAGGAACGCCACGCCGCCCGAGTGCCCCGGGCAGTGCCACGAGTACGAGCTGTCCTGCGCGTAGTCGATCAGCGCCTTGAAGAACGGCGGCGCCAGCGTGTCGAGGTAGACCTTGGCTTCGCGGATGATGTGGCGTGCCACGAATTCCGGCGTGTCCTCGAACATGTGGATGAAGCCGTGCAGCTCGCGCAGGATATCGTTGGGGATATGCCGCGAAGTGCGGGTCTCGCCGTACAGGAAGATCGGCAGGTCCGAGTTGCGGCGGCGCACTTCGGCGACGAAGGCGCGCAGCTTTTCGATGGCGGCGGCCTCGAGCTGGTCCTCGCCGTCGCGCGTGAACTCGTCGTCGTCGATCGACACGATAAAGCTCGATGCCCGGCTGGACTGCTGGGCAAACGACGTCAGGTCGCCGTAGCTGGTCAGGCCCATGACCTCCATGCCCTCTTTCTCGATCGCCTCGGCCAGCGCGCGAATGCCCGAGCCGGAGATGTTCTCGGAGCGAAAGTCTTCGTCAATGATGATGACGGGGAAACGGAATTTCATCAGGCATCCTTGATGGAAAGCAGGACATGAAGGACTTGAGCCACATGGCCGGCGGGAGGTTCCCCGCTGCGGCGACATGTGGCTCTGACGTCAGGTGTGGCGGCCATTCTCGGGGCCAGCCATCCGGCAAACGCCGGCATTGTAATGCGCTCAGGTCTTCGGCAGTGTGACACCGTGCTGACCCTGGTACTTGCCGCCCCGGTCACGGTACGAGGTCTCGCAGACTTCGTCGCTCTCGAAGAACAGCACCTGGGCGCAACCCTCGCCGGCGTAGATCTTGGCGGGCAGCGGCGTGGTGTTGGAGAACTCCAGCGTCACATAGCCTTCCCATTCAGGCTCGAACGGCGTCACGTTGACGATGATGCCGCAACGGGCATAGGTGCTCTTGCCCAGGCAGATAGTCAGCACGCTGCGCGGGATCCGGAAGTACTCCATCGTGCGCGCCAGCGCGAACGAGTTGGGCGGGATGATGCAGACATCGCCCTTGAAATCCACGAACGACTTCTCGTCAAAATTCTTCGGATCGACGATGGTGCTGTTGATATTGGTGAAGATCTTGAATTCGTCGGCGCAGCGGATGTCGTAGCCGTAGCTCGAAGTGCCGTACGAGACGATCTTGCGCCCGTCCTGCTCCCGGACCTGGCCTGGCGCGAACGGCTCGATCATGCCGTGCTGCTCCGCCATGCGGCGGATCCACTTGTCGGATTTGATGCTCATAAGGTTGGGAGGGTAAACACACTGGCTCGGAGTGCGCCGCATTGTACAACCAATCGGCGCCCGCCCTTGCAAGCAAACGCAAGCAGCCAGGTGCCGCTTACGCCACCGCGTCTTCCGGCAGGCGGTGGCGGAAGCGCTCGCGCCCGGTGTAGAGCAGGAAGTGCTTGCCGGTGCAGCGCGCGAACAGCGTCAGGTTGACGCGCCGGGCCATCTGGTAGCCCATCTGGGTCACGCCCGAGCGCGACAGCAGGAACGGGATGCCCATCTGCGCGCCCTTGATCACCATCTCGGAGGTCAGGCGCCCGGTGGTGTAGAAGATCTTGTCGCTGCCCGTCATGCCTTCCAGCCACATGCGGCCGGCGATGGCGTCCACGGCGTTGTGGCGGCCGACGTCCTCGATGAACATCAGCAGCTCGGTGCCCTGGAACAGCGCGCAGCCGTGCACCGAGCCAGCCTGCTTGTAGACCGACTGCTGCAGCCGGATGGTGTCGATGATGCCGTACAGGGTGTCCTGGTCCAGCATGGCGCCCACCGGCAGGCGGATGTTGTCGACCTCATCGAGCAACGAGCCGAACACGGTGCCTTGCCCGCAGCCGGTGGTCACCACGCGGCGCGCGGTGCGTTCCTCGATGCGGTCCACGCCATTGCGCGTGGTCACGGCGGCCGACTCGGTTTCCCAGTCGACCTGCACCGCGGCGATGTCTTCGATCGACTCCACCAGCCGCTGGTTGCGCAGGTAGCCCAGCACCAGGTGCTCGGGCGCGCCGCCCAGGGTCATCAGCGTGACCAGCTCGCGCTTGTCGAGGTAGACCGTCAGCGGACGCTCGCCCGGCAGGTAGGCCGCGCGCACGCGGCCCTGCTCGTCGACGACTTCAACCTCTTCGATCAGGGGAACGGCTGCCTGGGTAAGCTCGGGACGCAGGGTCATGACGAGGGGCTCGGGACTGCTGGTGAGGGCCCCGCGCCGCGCGCGGCGTGCGTGGGGCTGTGGTTACGGCGCCTTTGCAGGGGATTGTACCGCGCCGGCCGCGGCCGGTCTGGCCTCGGCCGCGGTGCTTGCCACGGCTGGCGCCGGAGCCGCAGGCGCAGCGGCGGTCGGCGCCACAAACGGGCCCGGATCGGCACATGCGGCGGTCTGCGACGGCGCGTGGGTTTCCTGGCCGTGGGCCTTGCGCTCGGCAAAGTAACGCGCCGCGGTCTTGTCCTGCGCGCGGCACAACTGGTAGGCGGCGACCTTGTCGGCCCAGGCGGCGCGCGCCTTGGTCTCGGCGGCCTTGGCCTGCTGGGCCTCGGTCGGCGGCGGCAGCTTGGCCAGCGCGCCGGTGGCAAAGGTGGCGCCCGCACACAGGGCAAGCAGCGTCAGGGTGCGTGTCATCGTCATGGTGAATTCCGCATGGTCTGGTTGGCGCCGGCCTCAGGCTTCGCCCGGGGTATGCCGGGTGTTGCGCCCCGCGGCGGCTTCCGGGCTGGCCGAACGCTGGGCCGGGATCTTGCCCGACTTGATGTCGTCGTACCAGTGCTCGTGGTGCTCCTTGGCCCAGGCCTCGTCCACCCAGCCGTCGCGCATGGCGCGGTAGGCGCCTTCCATGCCGACCGTGCCCATGTAGATATGGCCGCACGCCATCGCGATCATCAGCACGGCCGAGATCCCGTGGATCACGTTGGCGATCTGCATGGTCGCGCGGTAGTAGTCCATGCCCGGGACGATCATGTCCAGCACCCAGCCCGAGGCCGACAGCACCAGCCCGAACACGAACACGCCGATCCAGAACCACATCTTCTCGCCGGCATTGAAGCGCCCGCTCGGCACATGCTTGCCGGATGCCAGGCCGCCAAGGCTGGTCACCCAGCGCATGTCGTCGCGGCTGGGCAGGTTGTCGCGCACGAACACCACGAAGCCCACGATCACCGACAGCGTAAAGATCGGGCCGATCACGTTGTGCAGGTTCTTCAGCACGTAAGTCAGCCAGCCGAACAGCATGTGGCCCATCAGCGGCAGCAGGAAATGCTTGCCCAGCAGCAGCACGATGCCCGACACCGCCAGCACCACGAACGAGATCGCCATGGTCCAGTGGACAATGCGCTCAAGCGGCGTGAAGCGCTCGATCATGCGGCCGGTGCGCGGCGTGCGCAGCGGGATGGTTCCGCGCCAGAGGAAGAAGCCCAGGATGGCAAGCGGCACCACCAGCAGCAGCCAGCCGCCCCATACGGTGATGACGCCGTTGCGGAACAGGCGCCATTGCTGCCCGGTGCGCTGGATCAGCACGCCGGCTTCCTTGTCGGGCAGGCTGCTGTAGTGGCGCTGGTCGGAATTGACCTCGCGCCAGACCGGCGCATTGTTGCCGGGCTGCTCGACGGTGCGGCCCTTCTGCGACTGCGCCTCGGCGGCGATGTCGCGGCGTGGCACGTTGAAGATGTTTTCCGACGCGATGCCGGCCAGCGGCTGGACCGGGTGCGTGGCCGGGTTGTTGGTGTCGGCGCTGGCCTGTGCGGCGGCCGGTGCCGGTGGTGCCGAGGCCGGCGCCTGTGCGGCGGCGGTGCCGGCAAAGGCCGCCAGTGCCAGGGCGCCGGCGCTGAGCCAGCGCCGCCAGCCTGTGCGGCATGCATTCTGCGACGGCGTCATGTGCGCTCCTTCGGATCGTCGAGGACCAGCGCCCGGCTTGCCGGGGCGGCCCAACTGCAGCGCCTTCATTGCGTGCGGTTGTACTCGTTCTGCAACTGGTTGCGCTGGCGGATCTGGTTGCCCCAGCTGGTCTTGTCGCCCTGCGTCCAGCCCTTGGCCACGAACGGATCGTCCGGGGCGCCCTGGTAGGCCTGGGCGTCTGCCTTGCGGTGCGACGGGCCGATGGTCTGCGGCTTCTCGCCGCATGCTGCCAGCAGCACGCCGCACAGCGACAGCAATGCAACAACGCGGACGCGGTTCATGACGCTTGCCCTCCCGAGGCCGCGGGTGCGGCCGGTGCAGCGGGCGCCGGCTGTGCCGGTTGGGCCGGCTGGGCCGCGCCGCCCTTGGCGGTGCCGTAGGCCGTACCCCAGCCGAACACGTCGCCGCCGGTGCCGCGCTTGATCACGCGGTTGCGCAGGATGTCGGCGATCACATCGCCGTCGCCGCCCAGCAGCGCCTTGGTCGAGCACATCTCGGCGCACAGCGGCAGCTTGCCTTCGGCCAGGCGGTTGCGGCCGTACTTCTCGAACTCGGCATCCGAGCCATTCTTTTCCGGGCCGCCCGCGCAGAAGGTGCACTTGTCCATCTTGCCGCGCACGCCGAAGGTGCCGGTCGACGGGAACTGCGGCGCGCCGAACGGGCAGGCGTAGGAACAGTAGCCGCAGCCGATGCAGACATCCTTGTCGTGCAGCACCACGCCGTCCTCGGTGCGGTAGAAGCAGTCGACCGGGCAGACCGCCATGCAGGGCGCGTCCGAACAGTGCATGCAGGCCACCGAGATCGATTTCTCGGCGCCGACCATGCCGTCGTTGACGGTGACCACGCGGCGCCGGTTCACGCCCCAGGGCACCTCGTGCTCGTTCTTGCAGGCAGTGACGCAGCTGTTGCACTCGATGCAGCGCTCGGCGTCACAGATAAATTTCATGCGTGCCATGATGTTCCCCTGCCCTTAGGCAAACCGCTCGATCTGGCAAACGGTGGTCTTGGTTTCCTGCATCATCGTCACCGCGTCATAGCCGTAGGTGGTTGCCGTGTTGACCGCCTCGCCCCGCACCACCGGCATCGCGCCCTCGGGGTAGTAGTCCCTCAGGTCCTTGCCCTGCCACCAGCCCGAGAAGTGGAACGGGATGAAGGCGGTATCGGGCCCGACGCGCTCGGTCAGCAGCGCGCGCACCTTGATGCGGGCCCCGGTGGGCGTCTTCACCCAGCAGAAGTCACCGTTGCGGATGCCGCGGTCGGACGCCGCGCGCGGGTTGATCTCGACGAAGTTCTCCTGCTGCAGTTCGGCCAGCCACGGGTTGGAGCGGGTTTCCTCGCCGCCGCCCTCGTACTCGACCAGCCGCCCGGAGGTCAGGATGATCGGGAACTTCTCATAGACCTTGTTCTCGATATTGCGCTGCTGCACCGACTTGTACAGCGTCGGCAGCCGCCAGAACGCCATCTTGTCGTCGTGGGTCGGGTACTTGGCGACCATGTCGGGGCGCGTGGAGTACAGCGGCTCACGGTGCTGCGGGATCGCGTCGGGGAAGTTCCATACCACCGCGCGCGCCTTGGCATTGCCAAACGGGTGGCAGCCATGGTTCTTCAGCACCACGCGCTGGATGCCGCCCGACAGGTCGGTCTTCCAGTTCTTGCCTTCGGCCTTGGCCTTCTCGGCATCGGTCAGGTCGTCCCACCAGCCCAGCTTCTTCAGCAGCACATGGTCGAACTCCGGATAGCCGGTGGTGATCTCCGCGCCCAGCGAGCAAGAGCCGTCCTCGGCCAGCAGATTGACGCCGTCGCGCTCCACGCCGAAGTTGGCGCGGAAGTTGCCGCCGCCGTCCATCACATGCTTGCTGGTGTCGTACAGGTTGGGCGAGCCCGGGTGCTTCAGTTCCGGCGTGCCGTAGCACGGCCACGGCAGCCCGAAGTAGTCGCCGGTCAGGTCGTAGCCGGTCACCGGGTCCTTGCCCGCCTTGCAGCGCAGCGTCTTGACGTCGAACATCTGCATATTGCGCATATGCGACTTCAACCGCTCCGGCGACTGGCCGGTGTAGCCGATGGTCCAGTTGCTGGCGTTGATCTCGCGCAGGATCGATTCCGGCTCAGGCTCCATCCAGGTGCGGCCGGCGCGCTTGACCTCGATCAGCTTCATGTTCTTCGACAGCTCCTTGCCAAAGCCAAGCTTGTCGGCGAACGCCTGCATCAGCGTCTGGTCGGGCATTGATTCGAACAGCGGCTCGATCACCTTCTCGCGCCATTGCAGCGAGCGGTTCGACGCGGTGCACGTACCCGAGGTCTCGAACTGTGTGCACGCCGGCAGCAGGTACACGGCGCGGTTCGGGTTGACCTTGTCGCCCTCGGCAGGCGGCATGTTGGCCATGGCCGCGGTCGCCGACGGATAGGGGTCGACCACCACCAGCAGATCGAGCTTGTCCAGCGCCTTCTTCATCTCCAGGCCGCGCGTCTGCGAGTTCGGGGCATGGCCCCAGAAGAACACGCCGCGCACGTTGTTGTCCTGGTCGATCAGCTCGTTCTTCTCGGTGACGATATCGATCCAGCGCGACACCGTGGTGCCGGACTTCTCCATCATTGCCTGCGAGGCGAACTGCTTCTTGATCCATTCGTAGTCCACGCCCCACACCGCGGCGTAGTGCTTCCACGCGCCGGTGGCCAGGCCGTAGTAGCCCGGCAGCGAGTCCGGGTTGGGGCCCACGTCGGTGGCGCCCTGCACGTTGTCATGGCCGCGGAAGATGTTGGCGCCGCCGCCCGACACGCCGATATTGCCCAGCGCCAGCTGCACGATGCACGAGGCGCGCACGATCGCGTTGCCGATGGTGTGCTGGGTCTGGCCCATGCACCACACCAGCGTGCTGGGGCGGTTCTTGGCCATGATCTCGGCAACCATCTTCACCTGCGCCTCGGGCACGCCGCAGACTTCCTCGACCTTGTCGGGGGTCCACTTGGCCAGCACCTCTTCCTTGACCTTGTCCATGCCATAGACCCGGTCGTTCAGGTACTTCTGGTCTTCCCAGCCGTTCTGGAAGATGTGGTACAGCATGCCGAACAGGAACGCGATGTCGGTACCCGAGCGGATGCGCACGTAGTGCTGGGCCTTGGCCGCGGTGCGCGTGTAGCGCGGATCGACCACGATCACCTTGCAGCCATTCTCCTTGGCGTGCAGCAGGTGCAGCATCGACACCGGGTGCGCCTCGGCCGCGTTGGAGCCGATATACAGCGCTGCCTTCGCGTTCTGCATATCGTTGTACGAGTTGGTCATCGCCCCGTAGCCCCAGGTATTCGCCACGCCCGCCACGGTGGTGGAGTGGCAGATGCGCGCCTGGTGGTCGGTGTTGTTGGTGCCGAAGAACGACACCCACTTGCGCAGCAGGTAGGCCTGCTCGTTGCTGTGCTTGGACGAACCGACAAAGAACATCGAGTCCGGACCGGTCTGCTGGCGGATCTCCTTCATCTTGGCGGTGATCTCGTCCAGCGCCTGGTCCCAGCTGATGCGCTGGTACTTGCCGTTGACCAGCTTCATCGGGTACTTGAGGCGGTACTCGCCGTGGCCGTGCTCGCGCAGCGCCGCGCCCTTGGCGCAGTGCGCGCCCAGGTTGATGGGCGAATCGAACACCGGCTCCTGGCGGATCCACACACCGTTCTGCACCACCGCGTCGACCGCGCAGCCGACCGAGCAATGGCCGCACACGGTGCGCCTGACCACGATGCCGGTCTTGCCGTCGGCGGCCGCCTTCTTGTCGTCGGCGGCGTCCGCCTTGCGGATCAGCGTCAGCTGCGAGGCCGCCAGCCCGGCACCGACGCCGATGCCAGAGCGCTTGAGGAAGCTGCGGCGGTCCATGGTCGGCATCGCGCCGGCCAGGCTGGCCGCGAGCCGCTGCGAGAGTCGGCCGGAGGCTGCGCCGGCAGGTTCAGGCCGGTTGGCCAGGCCGTCAGCGAGGCGGGCGGATGCGCCCTGCGCCGCGCGTTTGCGGGTCAAGATCATGTCTCACCTCAGATGCGGACGCTGGTCGCGTCCGGTTGCAGGCGGCGCGGCAGACCACACCGCCCTGGCAGTTACACCAGCGTGGTCCGGTAGTACTTGCGGATGTGGTCAGAGACCCGGTAACCCTTGCTGTCCGACGGAGGATCGGTGGGTTCCGGCAGAGCTGCGGCCTGGCCCGGCATGGCCGGACCGCGCGCGGTCAGCGCTGCCGCACCCGTTGCGGCAGCCACAACTCCAGCGCCCGCGAGAAACGTGCGGCGCGCGACCCTGGTTTGCTTCTCTGTCATGTGGGGGCTCCTCGGCTGTCCAAGCCCGATGGTTTTAGCCGTTATGCGTTGTTATGCATATTCTAGATTCAACTAGCAGGAAAGACCATGATATGCACGGGTTTTTCCTTACTTTCCAACCCATTTTCGAGTAAGTGGCTGCCTCGGGCCCGCGGCGCTAAAGAAGCCTCGAAGCGCGCCGATATTCAATGCCGCCCACTCAATGCATCTCGAGCGCCACGGCCTCCACGCCGGCAAACGCGCCCAGCAAGCCGGCCACGCCGCGATAGAAACGCGCCTGCGGGTGCGTCGTCACTGCATCGCACAATCGCTCCACCCAGGGTTGCAGGTGCTGCGCATAGAAACGCTGCTGCTCGCCCAGGTTGGACACCGACAGGTCGTCGCCCGCCACCAGGAAGCGCATTACCTCGCACAGCGTGGCGATATGGTCCTCGGTCTCGCTGACATCTTCATGGCGCTCCAGGCCATAGCGGGCCAGGTCTTCGCGCAGCGCCACCAGCGGGCGCTCGTTCAGGAAGCCGGTCATGTAGAAGGAGCCGTACAGGAACACATCCTGGCGGCCCACGCCCACGAACAGCTGCCGGTACTCCTCCTCGGCCTCGGCCGCGGTGGTTTCCGATGCTGCATCGCACAACGCATTCCACGCCTTGCCCAGCACGGTGTTTGCGTCCTCGCCCACGGCGCGGTTGGCGGCGATGTGGTGCAGCAGCGCGGCGTCGGGCGCGTGGTAGAACAGCGTGGCGAGCAGGCCGTAGAGGTCGGCGCGGGCGGTGTCCTCGGCATCGTCGGCCGGCGGCGCGGCGGTGAGCTGGATCGGCTGGAAATCTGTCATGTCGTGATGATTTGTCCTGGGTGGCCTGGCCGCCGTCAGCGCAGCGTGGCGCCGGTGGCGGTTCCCGTGTCGCGCTCGATCATGTCGATGACGCGGCAGTCAGGGCACATCTTCAGGCGCTCAGCCGCGGCGCCGGCAAAGGCCGGATGGCCGGCCAGGCGCACCAGCATCGACTCCACCATCTGTGCCGTGCCGAACGGCTTGGCGCAGCGGATGCAATGGAACGGCTGGGTCTCGTTGAGGGTCACCGGGCGGCGCGCCGCGTCGCCGGCCAGCAGGCGCGGCACCAGGCTGATGGCGTCTTCCGGGCAGGTCTTCTCGCACAGCCCGCACTGCACGCAGTTGCGCTCGATAAAGCTGAGCACCGGGCGCTCTGGGTTGTCGCGCAGCGCCTGTGACGGGCACGCGCCGACGCAGGCCATGCACATGGTGCACTTGCCCGTATCCACCGCGATCGCGCCGATCGGCGCGCCGGCCGGCAGCGGCACGCTTTGCGCTGGCACCGGCGCGTGCCGCGCCAGGTGGTCCAGCACAAAGTCCAGCATCTCGCGCTTGGCCGCGACGGGGCCGAACGGCGCCGGCGGCAGCGCGTTGCGGCCTGGGCGCAGCGCCGCCAGGCCGGCGTCCAGGGCCGGCGTATCGGCCGCCTCGACCAGCGATAGCACCTCGCCGTCATAGCCCAGCCCTGCCAGCATGGCGCGCGCGACCGCTATCTGCTCCAGCAGCGCGGTGCGGTACTGCGGTGCCTCGTCGCCGGTCAGCAGCACCGCTACGCGGCTGGCGCCCCAGCACAGCGCGGCGAGCCACAACTCCAGCCCTGCCGAGGCCGGGTGGAACAGCGACAACGGCATCACATTGGCGGGCACGCCCTTGGCCTTGCCGCCGCGGGCGGAACGGCCCAGTGCCAGCAGCGCGGGCGTGCCGTATTCCTCGCCATGCAGCAACACCACCGGATCGCGCGCGCCGGCCTGGCGGTACGCTGACAGCAGCGTCCTCAGGCGCGCGCCCGTCACCTCTGGCCCCGGGTAGCCATAGCTGATGGCCCCGCTCGGGCACACGGTGGTGCAGGCGCCGCAGCCCATGCACAGGTTGGGCGTGACCTCGATGCGCCCCTTGCCGTCATGCCAGCGCGAGCCGATGGCCTCGGTCGAGCAGATGTCGATGCAGGCGGTGCAGCCGGTGGTCTGGTTGCGGCCATGCGCGCACAGGTTTTCCTTGTAGCGGAAGAATTTCGGCTTCTCGAACTCGCCCACCAGCCCCGCCAGCATCAGCGCCTGGGCCTGCTGGCGCGCGGCATCGGCGCCGGCGTGCAGGTAGCCCTGCGGCGGCTGGTGCATGGTGAAGGCGGGCGTGTCGCACAGGTCGAAGACCAGGTCGAAGCGCGCCTGCACAGTGCCCTGCGGGCGGTCGAAGTCGATCGCCGCGGCGGCGCCGCAGGCGCGCACGCAAGCGCGGTGCGAGCGGCAGCGCGACAGGTCGATCTGGTAGCTGAAGTCGATCGCGTCTTCGGGACAGGCGTCGATGCAGGCGTTGCAGCGGGTGCACAGGTCCAGGTCGATCGGGTTGCTGCGGCCTGCGCCGGTCTCCCAGCTGGCCTCGAATGCGCCGAGCCAGCCCGTCAGCGAAGCGAGCCGGCCGCTGTGGACCGGATAAGCGCGCGCCGCCGGCTGCGCCGCGGCGCCTTCACGCCTGTCGCTGCCGGTCAGCAGCACCGTGACCTCCAGCTGCATCGCGGCCAGCCGCTCGGCCCACGGCAGCGCACGCTGGGCCGGGCCCAGCACCAGCACCGCGCCGTCGGAACGGTAATCCACCACCGGCACCGGGTCAGGCTCCGGCAGCGCCGCCACGGCCAGCAGCGCGGCAATCTTGGCATTGGCGGTCTTCGGGTCGCGCCGGGCGCCCTGTGACCAGCCGCCGGTCTCGCGGATATTGACGAAGCGCACCGGCGCGGTCACCACCGGGCGGCCATCGCTGCCCTGCGCGGCTTGCGCCGCGACTTCAGTAAATAGCTGGCGTTCCTGCGTGCAGGCGACGATGACGTCGTCGGTGCCGTCGAGCGCGGCGGTGAAGTCGCCGATCTCGCGCCGGCACAGCAGGTGGTGAACCTTGAGCGGGCCCTGGTTGGCTTCGGACAATGCCGCCCCGTCAAGCGGCATGGTGTCGTTGCAGTTGCAGATCAGCGTCGGCATGGCGAATGCGGCTGACCGATCCGGACGTCCTTCTTGGCGAGGGGTCTGCGGGCCGGCGGATTGTGGGGATGCCTATTGTAGGCTGCGCTGCACCTGTGGGGCTACGCGCATTTATGCGGGTCTTGCGGGCCCTGTTCTGCGCTTTGACTTACCGTTTGCTGCGGCGTTTCGACTGGTGCGGGTATGTCCGTAGTGTCAGCGGTCTCGCCGGATTCAGCGAACTCGGCGGGCGCCGCCGGCGGTACATCCACAGGCCCCGCAGCGGCGGCCGCGGCCTGTGCCGCCGCGCGTTCCTCGTCGGTCGGCTCGAACAGGCCCAGCGTCTCGGCCTGGCGCAACTGGCGCAGGATCTCCGGCGGGATCGGGTCGGGCTTGCTGTAGTCGTCGATATAGATGTCGAGCCCGTCCATCACATTGAAGTGCGGGTCGGCGAACAGTGTCTTCAGCGCCGCGCGCTTGACCGACTCATCCACGCCGCGGGCCACGAACCGGGCGATCTCGTCGCCGGGGCGCAGCGCCGCCACGTCCTCCAGCGTCGGAGCCGGTACCTGCGGCGCTTCGGGCGCGGCCCCGCTGGCCACGGGGACGGCGTCGGCAACAACTGCCGGTGGTGCCGGTTCGGCCGGCACGGGCACGCCCTCCCGCACCGCGGCCTTGCGGCGCGACCAGCGCGACAGGAAGGACGAATCGCTCATCGGCAGGGCAAGCTCAGGTCGTCAGGATCAGTAGCGGGCGCGGTCTTCCGGCGCCTTGAAGGATTCGGGCCGGCGCCGCTGCTTGGGCTCGGGCCGGTAGTGCTCGTCGACATAGGCCTGCAGCCACTCGCGCTGCTCGGGCGCCAGCGGCACGTTCTCGACGGTCTCGCCGGCATCGAGCCAGCGGCCGGCCTCGTTGTACGACAGCGTCACGGTCATCGGCACCGGATGGGCTTCTTCGCCATCGCCGTCATCTTCTGGCATGCGCCACAGCACAAACCAGCACGGCGTAGTCGAGGTCAGGTTCAGGTAGTAACCTTCGCCCTGGTCGCGGAACAGCGCCACCTCGAAGCCCGGGTACAGCCAATGCGCGCCATGGGCGTCATGCTCCAGGCACACGGGGTGCGTGCCGAACTCGCCAAGGTCCGGCAGCACCGCGTCCAGCTCCCACTTCCATGGCTGCCAGCGGTTGGCCAGCGCGACCTTGCGCATCACCACCGCCATGGTGACGGCGGGGCGGGCTCCGGGTGCCGGCAGGTCGGCGGTAGGCTGGCTTTCCATGGTTGCTGCGCGCGGCGCGCCGCGCCCTCAGGTGTTTTGCACCACGATGCTCGGGAACTTGCTGGTCATGTCGCGCGCCTTGTCGGCGACCTTGATCGCCACCTTGCGCGCGATGGCACGGTACATCTCGGCCACCGGGCTGTCGGGCTCGGCCACCACGGTCGGACGGCCGGAGTCGGCCTGCTCGCGGATCTGCAGGTTCAGCGGCAGGCTGCCGAGCAGGTCCACGCCGTAGTCGGCGCACATCTTCTCGCCGCCGCCGTGCCCGAAGATATGCTCGACATGGCCGCAGTTCGGGCAGCAGTAGACCGCCATGTTCTCGACGATGCCGAGGATGGGGATGCCCACCTTCTCGAACATCTTCAGGCCCTTCTTGGCGTCCAGCAGCGCGATGTCCTGCGGCGTGGTGACGATCACCGCGCCGGTGACCGGCACCTTCTGCGACAGCGTCAGCTGGACGTCGCCGGTGCCCGGCGGCATGTCGACGATCAGGTAGTCCAGGTCGTGCCAGTTGGTCTGGCGCAGCAGCTGCTCCAGCGCCGACGTCACCATCGGGCCGCGCCATACCATCGGGTTGTCCTGCTCGATCAGGAAGCCGATCGAGTTGGCCTGCAGGCCGTGGCCTTCCAGCGGCTCCATGGTCTGGCCGTCAGCGGATTCCGGGCGGCCGTCGATGCCGAGCATCATCGGCAGGCTCGGGCCATAGATGTCTGCGTCGAGCATGCCGACGCGCGCGCCTTCTGCCGCCAGCGCCAGCGCCAAGTTCACGGCCGTGGTGGACTTGCCCACCCCGCCCTTGCCCGACGCCACCGCGATCACGTTCTTCACGCCCGGCAGCAGCTTGACCCCGCGCTGCACTGCGTGCGCGACGATCTTCATGGTCACGGCCACGCTGACATTGCTCACGCCCGGCACTTGCCGCACTGCAGCAACCACCAGCTTGCGGATCGGATCAAACTGGCTCTTCGCGGGGTAGCCGAGTTCGACTTCCAGCGATACATCGCCGCCGTCGACGCGGATGTTCCTGGCCGAGCGGGTGGACACCAGGTCCTTGCCCGTATTGGGGTCGATGACGGTGCGCAGGGCTTCGGTGACCTGCTCAGTGCTGACGCTCAAGACAAACTCCGCTTCGATGATTGGGGGACTGGCGCATGATGGCCTACGCCTAATGTATCAAAGTATGCAGCACCGGCCATGAACGCCGGAAATCCACGCGCAATACCCTGCATCGGGTGTGGGATTACAGACATTTACAAATCTCACAAGCTTGCACTTGTGCGCGCGCCGCCATATCCATATTGTAGTGCGGTTGGACGGCCCGGTACGTCGGCGCACCGCAGGCGGTGCCAGGACCGGCCGGGCCCGACGCGTACAAAGGGTTACCTGCCGCTAGCCTTGGCGTTACCATCGCGATGCGGTACCAAGAACATTTACGGGAACATCAGAAGGAGAAAGCATGAAGATCAAGCTCGTTACCGTCTCGCTCGCCGCTGCCACGTTGCTGGCCGCGGGTTGCGCCACTGAACAGCAGACCCATACGGCAGTCGGCACCGGCGTGGGCGCCGCGGTCGGCGCCGGGCTTGGCAACCTGATCGGCGGCAATACCACCGGCACGCTGGTGGGCGCGGCGGTGGGCGGTGCCATCGGCGGCGCAACCGGCTACAACTGGAACGCCATCCGCGGCAAGCTGAGCAAGGACACCGCGGGCACGGGCACCCAGATCACCGAGCAGCCGGATGGCACGCTGAAGGTCAACATTCCCAGCCAGGTGACGTTCGATACCGACAGCGCCACCATCAAGCCGTCGTTCCGCTCGGTGCTCGACCAGGTCGCGCAGACCCTGGGCCAGCACCAGGACGTGAGCGCCAACGTGGTGGGCCATACCGACAGCACCGGCAACCCCAACTACAACATGCAGCTGTCGCAGCGCCGCGCCCAGAGCGTGGCCGGCTACCTGGGTGATCGCGGCGTCGCACGCAACCGTCTGACCGCCGAAGGGCGCGGGCAATCCCAGCCGGTTGCGGACAACGGCAGTGAGGTCGGACGGGCACAAAATCGCCGCGTCGAAATTTTTTTGAAACCAATTCAAGGATGACCTAGTCATAGAAACAGGTGCCGCTTGCCACCGTTGCTGGCTCGCGATGGGTGGCTGACCTCCCGGGCGGTACCTGATTTCTCCTCCTTTTCCGTTGTGGAAAGCTGCGCCGGCTCTGACCGGCGCTTTTTTTTTGGCCGAACGGATCCGTGGGTTTCGCCATTCCGCCATGCGGAACCGGCGCGCAGGCGCTGGCCAGTTGCTAAAATAGCCCCTTCCCGGCACGCGCCCTCCCCTCCTGGCTGGCGCCGTCCCCTGATATTTCCCCGCTCCTGACCGGCTCCTGTTTATGACCGCACGTCGCATCCTCGTCACATCCGCCCTGCCTTATGCCAACGGCCAGATCCATATCGGCCACCTGGTGGAATACATCCAGACCGATATCTGGGTGCGTTTCCAGCGCATGATGGGCAACGAGGTCTACTACGTCGGCGCCGACGACACCCACGGCACGCCGGTCATGCTGCGTGCCGAGAAGGAAGGCATCACGCCCAAGGCACTGATCGACCGCGTCTGGACCGAGCACAAGCGCGACTTCGACAGCTTCCTGGTGTCGTTCGACAACTACTACAGCACCGACGCGGAAGAAAACCGCGAGCTGTGCGAGAAGATCTACCTGGCCCTGAAGGCCGAGGACCTGATCGCCGAGCGCGAGGTCGAGCAGTTCTTCGACCCGGTCAAGAACATGTTCCTGCCGGACCGCTTCATCAAGGGCGAGTGCCCGAAGTGCGGCGCCAAGGACCAGTACGGCGACTCCTGCGAGGTCTGCGGCACCACCTACGTGCCGACCGACCTGAAGAACCCGTATTCGGTGGTGTCCGGCGCCACGCCGGTGCGCAAGTCGTCGGCCCATTACTTCTTCAAGCTGTCCGATCCGCGCTGCGAGACCTTCCTGCGCGAATGGGTGGCCGACCTGGCCCAGCCCGAAGCCGCCAACAAGATGCAGGAATGGCTGGGCGCCGAGGGCGAGGCCTCGACCCTGTCCGACTGGGACATCTCGCGCGATGCGCCCTACTTCGGCTTCGAGATCCCCGGCGCGCCCGGCAAGTATTTCTATGTGTGGCTGGACGCCCCGATCGGCTACTACGCCAGCTTCCAGAACCTGGCCGCGAAGCAGGGCATCGACTTCGACGCCTGGGTCGGCCCGCATTCCACCGCCGAGCAGTACCACTTCATCGGCAAGGACATCCTGTACTTCCACACGCTGTTCTGGCCCGCGATGCTGCGCTTCTCGGGCTACCGCACCCCGACCAATGTGTTCGCCCACGGCTTCCTGACCGTGGACGGCGCCAAGATGAGCAAGTCGCGCGGCACCTTCATCACCGCGCAGAGCTATGTCGAGACCGGCATGAACCCGGAATGGCTGCGCTACTACTTCGCCGCCAAGCTCAACGCGAGCATGGAAGATCTCGACCTGAACCTCGACGACTTCATCGCGCGCGTGAACAGCGACCTGATCGGCAAGTACGTCAATATCGCCAGCCGCGCCGCGGGCTTCCTGGTCAAGCGCTTCGAAGGCAAGGTCGATGAAGCCGCACTGGCCCACCCGCTGCTGGAGCAGCTGCGCCAGGCCGCGCCACAGGTGGCGCATCTCTATGAGGCGCGCGAGTACAGCAAGGCGTTGCGCCTGGTGATGGAGCTGACCGACACGGTCAACGCCTTCGTCGACACCGAGAAGCCGTGGGAGCTGGCCAAGGACGAAAACAAGCGCGCGGCGCTGCATGCGGCGTGCTCGGTCTCGCTGGAAGCCTTCCGCCTGCTGACGGTCTACCTGAAGCCGGTGGTGCCGAATGTGGCTGCCGGCGTGGAGCGCTTCCTGAACGTCGAGCCGCTGGACTGGCGTGCCATCGACAAGCAACTGTCGGCTGCCAGCCCGGTGCAGGCCTATCAGCACCTGATGACGCGCGTCGATGCCAAGCAGGTCGATGCGCTGCTGGCAGCCAACCGCGAATCGTTGCAGGCGACCGCGGCGCCGGCCGCCGCGGGCTCGGCAATCGAGCCGATCGCCGACACCATCACCATCGACGACTTCGCCAAGGTGGACCTGCGCGTCGCGAAGATTGTCGAATGCCAGAAGGTGGAAGGTTCGAACAAGCTGCTGCAGCTGACGCTGGACCTGGGCGAAGGCCGCACCCGCAACGTGTTCTCGGGCATCCAGTCGGCCTACACGCCGGAGCAGCTGGTCGGCAAGCTGACCGTGGTGGTGGCCAACCTGGCCCCGCGCAAGATGAAGTTCGGCGTGTCCGAAGGCATGGTGCTGGCGGCATCGGCCGCGGATGAGAAGGCCGCGCCGGGCCTGTATATCCTGGAACCGCACGAGGGCGCGGTGCCCGGCATGCGCATCGGCTGAAGCAGAGCACGCATCGCCGTTCCCCTCTCCCGCTCGCGGGAGAGGGCGGCAAATCCGCGGCAACACCATGTTCCGCGCGTCCCATCGGTAGCGATCCAAGGCCAGCCAGGCCTCTGGATCGACCCGCCACACCGCCCGAGATTCTGCAATGCAGAACAGAACGGGCAGCACTTCCCCCTCCCCCTCGCTCGCGCGCTATGCACGCGCGGCATGTCATACATGGTTCCGGCGCATCGCGCTTGTGACCCCTGGACGAGCCGCGTAGATTCCACCTCGCAGAATCACAAACCAAAAAACAGAAGCCGGCCACGCAACGCTGCTTGCGCGATGCCGCTTCGCATGAAGGGGACATTTGTGAAGAAGCTCCTGATCGCCAATCGTGGCGAGATCGCGTTGCGCGTGCAGCGCGCCGCACGAGACCTTGGCATCGCCACCGTGGCGGTCTATGCCACCGACGACGATGCCAGCCGGCACCGCCTGCTGGCCGACGAAGCTGTCGCGCTGCAGGGCCAGGGGGCCGCCGCCTATCTCGACATTCCCGCCATCATCGCCGCAGCGCGCGCCACCGGCTGCGACGCCATCCACCCTGGCTATGGTTTTCTCAGCGAGCGCGCCGACTTTGCCAGCGCTTGCGCAGCCGCGCAGATCGTCTTTGTCGGCCCCGAGCCCGAGCAGCTGGCCCTGTTCGGCGACAAGGGCCGCGCGCTGGCGCTGGCCGCACGCTGCGGCATACCGGTGATGCCCGCCACTGCGGGCGGCGCCACGCTCGATGCAGTGACCGCCTTCTTCGACGAGCAGGACGGCGCCGGCGTGGTGCTCAAGGCGGTGGGCGGCGGCGGCGGGCGCGGCATGCGCGTGGTGCGCGAGCGCGACGCCCTGCCCGAAGCGTATGCGCGCTGCCGCTCCGAGGCGCGCTCGGCCTTCGGCATCGATGCCATCTACGCCGAGCGGCTGGTGGCCCGCGCGCGCCATATCGAAGTGCAGATCGCCGGCGACGGCCACCACGTGATCGCACTGGGCGAGCGTGACTGCACGCTGCAACGCCGTTTCCAGAAAGTGGTCGAGATCGCGCCCAGCCCGGCGCTGGATCCGGCGCTGCGCCAGCGCATTGTCGATGCCGCCTGCACGCTCGCGCGCGAAGCGCGCTACCGCAGCCTGGGCACGTTTGAATTCCTGGTCGAAGAAGCGGAGGACGGCGAGGACCGCGCGCGCCGCGATGGCGCGGCCCTGCCCTTTGTCTTTATCGAAGCCAACCCGCGCCTGCAGGTCGAACACACCGTCACCGAGCAGGTCACCGGCGTGGACCTGGTGGCCGTGCAGCTGGGGCTGGCCGAAGGCCGGCGCCTGGCAGAGCTGGGGCTGGACCCGCAACACCCGCCGCGCGTGCGCGGCTTTGCCATCCAGGTGCGCGTGAATGCCGAGGCCACCAACGCGCAAGGGCTGGCACGGCCGGCACAGGGGCGGCTGGAGCGTTTCGATCCGCCCACCGGGCCGGACGTGCGCGTCGACACCCACGGCTATACCGGCTATGCACCGTCCGCGCACTATGACACGCTGCTGGCCAAGCTGATCGTCACCTCCGCCAGCGACAACTTCGCTGACGCCGTGCGGCGCCTGCAGCGCGCGCTGGGGGAATTCAATATCGGCGGCATCGCCACCAACCTCGACCTGCTGCGGGCGCTGGCCGAGCGCGAGGACTTTGCCAGCCAGCACGTGCATACGCGCTATATGGAAGCCGCGCTGCCCGCCCTGCTGGAACGCGCCGCGCAGATTGCCGCGCAGGACGCGGCGCGGCAGGCCCTGGCGGGAGGCAGCGCCCCCAGGGTGGCGGCACCTTCCAGCACGGCAAGCTTCGAGGAGCAACTGGGCGAGGGCCTGTGCGCGGTGCGCGCGCCGATGAACGGACGCGTGATCGAACTGGCGCGCGAGAACGACCTGGTCAAGGCCGGCCAGACCGTGGCCGTGCTCGATGCGATGAAGATGGAACATGCCATCGTGGCCGAGCACGCGGGCCGCGTGATCGACCTGCGCACCGCTTCCGGCGAGCAAGTCGCCGAGGGCCAGGTCATGCTGGTGCTGGAGCCGGCCGACGCCGGCGCCCATGCCGACGGCGAAGCCGAGCACGCCGACCCGGCCGCGATCCGCGCCGACCTGCAGCGCGTGCTCGACCGCCATGCCTTCCTGTACGACGCGGCCCGCCCCGAGGCGGTGGCACGCCGCCATGCGCGCGGCCAGCGCACCGCGCGCGAGAACGTCGACGACCTGTGCGATGCCGGCAGCTTCCGCGAATACGGCGGCCTGGCGCTGGCGGCACAGGCGAGCCGGCGCAGCGAGGCCGACCTGATCGCCAACACCCCTGCCGACGGCCTGATCACCGGCACCGGCGCCGTCAACGGCAGCCTGTTCGCACCGGAGCGCGCGCGCTGCGCGGTGCTGGCCTATGACGCCACCGTGCTGGCCGGCACCCAGGGCAAGCGCAACCATATCAAGACCGACCGCATCCTGGAGGTGGCGCTGCGGAACCGCCTGCCCACGGTGATCTTTGCCGAAGGCGGCGGCGGCCGCCCGGGCGACATCGACTTCCCCACCGTGGCCGGCCTGTACCAGCCGTCGTTCGCCGCCTTCGCCGAGCTGAGCGGCGAAGTGCCGGTGGTGGGCATCGCCTCCGGGCGCTGCTTTGCCGGCAATGCCGCGCTGCTGGGCTGTTGCGACCTGATCATCGCCACGCGCAACGCCAATATCGGCATGGCCGGCCCCGCCATGATCGAGGGCGGCGGCCTGGGCGTGTTCCGCCCCGAGGATATCGGCCCGGCCACGGTGCAGTACCACAACGGCGTGGTTGACCTGCTGGTCGACGATGAGGCCGACGCCGTGGCTGCGGCCAGGCATTACCTGTCGATGTTCCAGGGCCGCGTCGACGACTGGCAGGCGCCTGACGCGCTGGCGCTGCGCCAGGTGGTGCCGGAGAACCGCCTGCGCGTCTACGACACGCGCGCCGCCATCGCCGGCCTGGCCGACGCGGGCAGCGTGCTGGAACTGCGCGCAGGCTTCGGCACTGGCATCCACACCGCGCTGGCGCGCATCGAAGGCCGGCCCGTGGGCATTCTCGCCAACAACCCGCGCCACCTCGGCGGCGCCATCGATGCCGATGCCGCCGACAAGGCCGCGCGCTTCATGCAGGTGTGCAATGCGCACGGGCTGCCGATCGTATCGCTGATCGACACCCCGGGCTTCATGGTGGGCCCGGAGGTCGAGGCGCGCGCCCAGGTGCGCCATGTGTCGCGCATGTTCGTCGCCGGCGCCAAGCTGCGCGTGCCGTTCCTGGCGGTGGTGCTGCGCAAGGGCTACGGCCTGGGCGCGATGGCGATGGCCGCGGGCGGCTTCCGCGCGCCGACCTTCACGGTCTCGTGGCCCACCGGCGAATTCGGCGGCATGGGCCTGGAGGGCGCGGTGCGGCTGGGCTTCCGCAAGGAGCTGGAAGCGCTGCCGGCCGGTCCGCAGCGCGATGCGCTGTACCAGCAGCTGGTGGCGCAGATGTACGAGCGCGGCCATGCCATCAACGCCGCTGCGGCATTGGAGCTGGACGCCGTGATCGACCCCGCCGCCACCCGCCAGTGGGTGGTCAGCGGGCTCGAGGCGGGTGCCGCCAATCCCCACCGTCCGATGCGCACCTTCGTCGACGCCTGGTAGGCGCGGCGGCAAACAGAACCAGAGCGAAAGCAACAGGAGACAGCAGATGAACGAACAGGCGTTCTTCGTGGACCTGGAAGCCCGGCATCGCAAGATCTGGCCTGCCGGCCTGCCCAACGCACCGGTCTACCCCCATGGCGAGGCCCCGCTGGGCGATTACCTGCGCGCGTGGGCGCGCAAGCGCCCGGACCACGCCGCGCTGGTCTGGTACGGCACCACCGTGACCTACGCCGAACTCGACGACCTGTCCGAGCGCTGCGCCGCGCTGCTCAAGAGCCGCGGCGTGGGCGCGGGCGACCGGGTGGCGGTGATGATGGGCAACTGCCCGCAGTTCCACGTGGTCTTCTACGGCATCCTCAAGCTGGGCGCGGTGTATGTGCCGGTCAACCCGCTCTTCAAGGAACAGGAGCTGGTCTATGAGCTGAACGATGCCGGCGCCACCACCGTCATCGTGCAGGACCAGCTTGCGCCGCTGCTGATGTCGGTACGCGCTCAGACGCGGCTGCTCACCGTCTACACCACCAGTGCCGGCGCGATGCTGCCGGCGCAGCCCGAGCTGCCGCTGCCAGCCGGCCTCGACGCGCCCCCGCTGGCCGTGGCAGGCACCATCGACCTGCTGCAGGCGCTGCGCGACACCGAGCCGGCCGCGCTGCCCCCGGTCGACATGGACGCGCTCGCCGCACTGAACTACACCGGCGGCACCACCGGCCTGCCCAAGGGTTGCATGCACACGCAGCGCGACATGGTCTACACCGCAGCGGCTTCGTACGCGCTCACCGGCGGTGTCGATGCGCAACGGCTGGCGGAAGGCTCCGACGACGTGATGCTGAATTTCCTGCCGATGTTCTGGATCGCGGGCGAGAACCTCGGGCTGATCTATCCGATCTTCAGCGGGGCGACCGTGGTGGTGCTGGCGCGCTGGGATCCGGTGGCGATGATGGCCGCGATCGAGCGCTATCGTGTCAACCGCACCTTCGTGGTGGTGGACAACGCGGTCGAGCTGATGAACCACCCCGAATGCGGCCGCTACGACCTGCGTTCGCTGCAGCACACGCGCGCCGCCTCGTTCATCCGCAAGATCACCCCCGACATCCGCCAGCGCTGGCACGCGCTGACCGGCAGCATCATTGCCGAAGGCGCCTGGGGCATGACCGAGACCCATACCAGCGACACCTTCACGACCGGCATGCAGGCAGACGATATGGACCTGCGCGGCCGCCCGGTGTTTGTCGGCCTGCCGGTGCCGGGCACGCGCATCAAGATCTGCGACTTCGACACCGGCGCGGTGCTGCCGGTCGGTGCGGAAGGCGAGATCGTAGTCAGCACGCCGTCGCTGTTCAAGGGCTACTGGGGCCGCCCCGACGTGGATGCCGAGGTGTTCCGCGACGGCTGGTTCCGCACCGGCGATATCGGCGCCTATGACGAGGCGGGCTACCTGCATTTCCTGGGGCGGCGCAAGGAGATGCTCAAGGTGCGCGGCATGAGCGTGTTCCCGTCCGAGCTGGAGGTGCTGCTGTCGCGCCACCCGGCGGTGCTGGGCTCGGCCGTGGTGGGCCGCCCCGACCCGGACAAGGGCCAGGTCCCGGTGGCCTTTATCCGCCTGCGCCCCGAGCACGCCGACGGCATCACTGCCGACACGCTGCATGCATGGTGCCGCGAGCAGATGGCGGTCTACAAGGTGCCCGAGATCCGCATCCTGCCCGAGTTCCCGCTGACCGCCACCGGCAAGGTGCGCAAGGTCGAGCTGCAGGCCTTGCTGGACACCGAGGCCGGCGGCTGAACGGAACCGCTGTCGGGTAGTACCGCCGTACCGGACGAGGACGCCGCGCGCGCGCCCCGCACGCCTGCGCGTCGAGCAAGCGCGGCTGGCGTCCAACGGCACAACGAGGGAGCCAACGGTTATGCAGGACCGATCCACCGGCACCATCAAGGAAGACCGCCACTTCGTCACCGCGCTGGCGCGCGGGCTGGAAGTGCTGGCCTGCTTCCGCACCAGCGACCGCGTGCTGGGCAACCAGGAAAACGCCCGGCGCTGCGGGCTGCCCAAGTCGACGGTATCGCGCCTGACCTCCACCCTGACGCGGCTGGGCTACCTGGCGCAGGCCGAAGGCAGCCACAAGTACAGCCTGGGCACGGCCTGCCTGCGGCTGGGCAGCGCCATGCTGTCGCGGCTGGACATCCGCAAGGTGGCGCGGCCGCTGATGCAGGAGCTGGCGGACTTTTCCGGCGGCACGGTGTCGCTGGGCACGCGCGACCGGTTCTCGATGATCTATGTCGAGCACTGCCGCAGCTGCGCCGCGATTGCGCTGACGCTCGATACCGGCTCGCGCATTCCGGTCGCCACCTCGGCCATCGGCCGCGCCTGGCTGGCGGTGGTGCCGGACCAGGAGCGCCAGGCCTTTATGGAACAGGTGCGCGACGTCGACGACATGGCGTGGCCGCGCCTGCGCCAGGGCATCGAGCAGGGCCTGGCGGACCACCTCACGCTGGGCGTGACCTGCTCGATGGGCGAGTGGCAGCCAGACGTCAACGGCATTGCGCGCGGCTTCGAGCCCGGGCATGGAATGCCGCCCATGGCGATCAACGTGGGCGGACCGTCGTTCCGGCTGTCCCCGTCATTCCTGCTCGACGAGGTGCGCCCGCGCCTGCTGGAGGTGGTACGCCAGCTGGAAGGCAGCTTCCCGCGCTGAGCGCATCCGTTGTTCACACCAACAGCGCCGCCACGAGACGGCGCAACAGGAGGAGCACCATGCAAGTGAAGTTGACCAACGCCGCCCGGCGCCGCCTGCTGGCCGGCATGCTGGCCGCCGCCACCATCCCCGCGGCCCACGCCGCGCCGGTCGGCCCGGCCACCGGCAGCCTCACTGTCGCTTTTGGCGCGGAGTCGACCACGCTCGACCCGGTCAAGATCTCGGCCGGCGTCGACCACTACTTTGTCGGCCAGATCTTCGAGATGCTGGTGCGCCGCAATGCCGCGCTCAAGGATGAGAACTGGCTGGCGGAGAACTGGAAGCTGGAAACCGGCAAGGACGGCAAGCCCGTGCTCGACGTGCAGCTGCGCAAGGGCGTGCGCTTCCACAACGGCGACCCGCTGACGTCCGAGGACCTCGAGTTCTCCTGGCAACGCCAGCGCGACCCCAAGAGCAGCTTCTTCTCGCACTATGTCTCGTCGGTCGAGCGTTTCGAGATCGTGGATGCGCACCGCTTCAAGCTGCATTTCAAGGAGCCGGATGCGCAGTTCATCGTAGGCAACATGCAGCTGTGGGCCATGCCCAAGAAGTACATCCAGAAGGTCGGCGAAGAAGAGTTCGCCCGCAAGCCGGTCGGCACCGGGCCATGGAAGTTTGTCTCGCGCACGGTCAAGGACGAGCTGAAGCTGGAAGCCTTTGACGGCTACTGGAACAAGGAAAAGCGCCCGGGCATCAAGGACCTGACCATCAAGGTGATCCCGGAGGACCTGACCCGGGTGGCGGCCTTCAAGACCGGCAAGGTCGATTTCATCGACAACGTGCCGCCTTCGATGATCGAGGAATTCAAGAAGATGCCCGGCGTGAAGACCGTCACGCTGGTGAGCGGCAACAACCTCTTCCTCAATTTCAACACCCAGATGCCGAAGTCGCCGTTCAACGATGTGCGCGTGCGGCAGGCGGCCGCGCACGCCATCGATGTCGACGCCATCATCAAGCGCGTGCTGTTCGGCCAGGGCGAGCGCTATGCGCAGGTGGGCAAGGAGTCGAATGGCTACGACCCCGAGCTCAAGCCCTACGCCTTCGACCAGAAGCGTGCGCGCGAGCTGCTCAGGCAGGCGGGCTACCCCAATGGCTTCGAGACCCCCTGCTACAACCTCACCACGCCGCGCGAACCGGGCGTGAAGGAAGTGGGCGAAGCCATGTATGCCTACCTGAGTTCCGTGGGCATCCGCTGCCAGGTGCGCAACCTGGAGTACGGGGCCTGGATCAGCCTGGGCAAGCGCGGCCGCTCGGGCCCGCCGGAGATGGACGGCGTGCTGAGCTGGATGTGGTCGCAGGGGCTGCCCGGCGACCCGGGCCTGGCCTGGTCCGGCCATTTGCACAGCTACCAGGGCGGCGGCGGCTGGGGCACCTATTCCTACACCAACGACCCCGAGGTCGACGCGCTGCTGGAGAAGCAGCGCCAGACCATGGACCCCGCGGCGCGCACCGCGCTGCTGCGCCAGATCGCGCGGCTCAAGCAGGAACGCGTGCTGGGCGGCCTGCCGACCTACCGGCCGCTGGTGACCTTTGCCTGGCGCGACAACAAGATCAACTACGTGCCCTGGCCCATCCGCGACTACTGGCGCTCATTCCAGGAAGTCAGCTGGAAGCAGTGATCCGCCGCCGCGCCCGGCGCCCGAACCGGGCGCGGCATTCCCGCTGACGATTCTCCGACGGAGCCTGTCATGCCTATTGCAAAACGCCTGCTGCACGGCCTGATCAGCATCCTTGGCGCGAGCGTGATCATCTTCCTGATCTCGCGCCTGTCCGGCGACCCGCTTGCCCTGTTGCTGCCGGCCGACGCGCCGCCGCAGGTGATCGAGGCAACGCGCCGCCATCTCGGCCTGGACCAGCCCCTGGTGGCGCAGTACCTGGTTTTCCTCGGCCATGCCGTCACCGGCGACTTCGGCAACTCCTACCGCTGGCAGGAACCGGCACTGGGGCTGATCCTGGAGCGGCTGCCGGCCACGGTGGAACTGGCGCTGGCCGCGCTGGGCTTCTCGATTGCGATGGCGGTGCCGTTCGGCGTGCTGTCGGCGGTCTACCGCGGCTCCTGGTTCGACCGCTTTGCCAAGGTCTTCGCCATGCTTGGCCAGGCCATGCCCAACTTCTGGGTCGGGCTGCTGCTGATCCTGTTCTTCGCGGTGCAGCTGAACTGGCTGCCGGCATTCGGGCGCGATTCGTGGAACAGCCTGGTGCTGCCCGGAATTGCGCTGGGCTGGTATCCGGTGGCGGCGCAGACGCGCGTGGTGCGCTCGGCCATGCTGGATGTGCTCGACAGCGACTACATCCGCATGGGCCGCGCCATGGGCCTGCCCGAGCGCGTGCTGATCTGGAAGTACGCGCTGCGCAACGCGGCCATTCCGCTGGTGACCATCCTCGGCGTGTACTTCGCGGCGATGCTGGGCGGCGCCTTCGTGGTCGAAGTCATCTTCGCCTGGCCAGGTGTCGGCCGCACCGTGGTCGAGGCCGTGTTCGCGCGCGATTTTCCCGTGGTGCAGGCGGGCGTGATGCTCACCTCCGTGCTGTTCGTTCTGTCCAACCTGCTGGTCGACCTGAGCTACGGCCTGATCGACCCGAGGATCCGCCATGCCTGAAATCGCCGTTCCTCCCGCCAGCGCCCCGGCGGCGCCGGCCCGCAAGCGCCAGCGGCATGACCTGAGTGGCCTGCCCTGGTTTGCGCTGGCAATCTTTCCGGTGCTGCTGGTCTGCGCCATCGGCGGCGAGGCGCTGCTGCCGCACGACCCCAACGGCCTCGACCTCGGCCTGGCCTTCCAGCCGCCGGCCTGGCTGGCGGGCGGCAGCTGGGCCTATCCGCTGGGCACCGACAACATGGGGCGCGACCTGCTCTCGCGCATCATGGCCGGCACGCGCATCTCGCTGGTGGTCGCGCTGTACGCCATCCTGATCTCGGGCGGCATCGGCACCGCCGCCGGCATGCTGGCCGGCTACTTCGGCGGGCGCCTGGACGCGCTCATCATGCGGCTGGTCGATATCCAGATGTCGATTCCCGCGCTGGCGCTGGCGCTGGTGCTGGCCGCGGTGCTGGGCCCGGGCTTCAACACCGTGGTGCTGGTGATCGTGGTGACCTACTGGACCTGGTACGCGCGCATCGTGCGCGGCGAGGTGATGTCGCTCAAGCAGCGCGACTACGTGGCGCTGGCGCGCGTGGCCGGCTGCGGCACGCTCACCATCTTCCGCCGCCACCTGCTGCCCAACCTGCTCAACACCCTGCTGGTGCTGGCCACGCTGCAGGTGGGCCAGGTGATCATCTTCGAGGCCTCGCTGAGCTTTCTCGGGCTGGGCATCCAGCAACCCGATGTGTCATGGGGGCTGATGCTGGCCGATGCGCGCAACTACATCACCAACGCATGGTGGGCCATCACCATGCCCGGACTGGCCATCATGGCCACCTGCCTGGCGTCCAACCTGCTGGGCGACTGGCTGCGCGACCACTTCGACCCGAAAAGGAGGCAGCTATGACCGGCCCCGACCCGCACGTGACGCAACGCCCGTCGCCAACGCCCGCTGCCCAGAATTCCCCACGCGGCGCGCCCATGCTGTCGGTACAGGGCCTGACCACGCACCTCGAACTGCGCCGCGGCACGGTGCGCGCCGTGGACGGCGTCGACCTCCATGTGCATGAGGGCGAGACCCTGGGCGTGGTGGGCGAATCCGGCTCCGGCAAGTCCATGACCGTCCTGTCCATCCTGCGCCTGCTGCCGCGCCAGGGCGGCGTGCACCTGGGCGGCAAGGTGCTGCTCGATGGCGTGGACCTGCTGCAGCTGCCCGAAAAGACCATGAGCACGCAGTACCGCGGCCGCAAGATCGCGATGATCTCGCAGGATCCGCTGACCTCGCTGAACCCGGTCTTCACGGTGGGCGATCAGGTGGGCGCGCCGCTGCGCTACCACGGCCGCGCCAACAGCCGCGAGGCGCGACGCCGCCAGGTGGTGCAGGTGCTGGACAGCGTGCGCATCCCCTCGCCCGAGACGCGGCTGGACGACTATCCGCACCAGTTCAGCGGCGGCATGCGCCAGCGCGTGGTGACCGGCATGGCCATTGCCAGCGCGCCGCGCCTGCTGGTGGCGGACGAGCCCACCTCGGCACTGGACGTGACCATCCAGGTGCAGATCATGGCGCTGTTCCGCAAGATCCAGGCGCAGACCGGTGTCGGCATCATCCTGATCACGCACGACCTGGGCGTGGCGGCCAGCATCTGCCACCGGGTGGCGGTGATGTACGCCGGGCGCATTGTCGAGACCGGCGATGTGCGCACGCTGTACCAGCGCCCCGCGCATCCCTACACGCAGGCCCTGCTCCAGGCCATTCCCCACTTCGGCGAAAAGCGCGAGCGGCTCTACGCGATCCAGGGCAGCCCGCCCAGCCTGATCGACCCGCCGCACGGCTGCCGCTTCGCGGCGCGCTGCCCGCACCGCAAGCCGCTGTGCGATGACGCCTATCCCCCCGAGATCGAACTTGAATCCGGCCACAAGGTCAGCTGCTGGCTGGCGTCGGCCGGCTGAGCCACGGCAACACAGGAGGCGCCATGCTGCTCGAAGTCGAAAACCTGAAGAAGCATTTCCCCGCGCGCGGCGGCGGCACGGTGCGCGCCGTAGACGGCGTCAGCTTTGCCGTGGATGCCGGCCAGACCTATGCGCTGGTGGGCGAGTCCGGCTGCGGCAAGACCACCATCGCCAGGCAGCTGCTGCTGCTTGAGCGCCCCAGCGCCGGCACCATCCGCTTCGACGGCCAGGACGTGCTGGCGCTGGACCGCAAGGGCGTGCTGGCTTACCGGCGCCAGGTGCAGGCGGTGTTCCAGGATCCGTCCTCGTCGCTCAATCCGCGCCTGAAAGTCGGCATGCTGCTGGCCGAGCCGCTGCTTGCGCACGGCCAGGGCGGCGACCGCGCCGCGCTGCGCCGGCGGCTGCTGGAGCTGCTGGAGATCGTCGGCCTGCCGCCCGGCGCGCTCGACCTGTATCCGCACGAGTTCAGCGGCGGCCAGCGCCAGCGCATTGCCGTGGCGCGCGCGCTGGCGCTGCGGCCGCGGCTGATCGTGCTGGACGAGCCCACCTCGGCACTGGATGTCTCGATCCGGGCGCAGATCGTCAACCTGCTGTCCGACATCCAGCGCAGCTTCGGCCTGGCCTATGTGGTGATCGCCCATGACCTGGCGCTGGTGGAGCACTTCAGCTCGGCCGTGGGCGTGATGTACCTGGGCAATATGGCCGAAAGCGGGCCCAGCGCCGCGGTATTCAGCGCCCCGCGCCACCCCTACACGCAGGCACTGCTGGGCTCGGCGCCTCGGCCCGACCCCGACCACCAGCCGGCCGAGGGGCTGATCCTGGGCGATATCGGCTCGGCGCTGAACCCGCCGGCGGGCTGCAAGTTCCATCCGCGCTGCCCGCGGGCGGTGCCGGCCTGCGCCACCGAGATCCCCCGCATGCTGCGGCTGGACCCGGCCGCCGGCTCAGCCGCGCCGGCGCACGTGGCCGCCTGCCACCTGCTTCACTAAGAACCCGTTTCAGAATGAAAAAGGGGCGCGCGTCAGCCGCCCTGCATCTTCGACGGATCGTCGCTGCGCGAGGTCGTGGTGACGGTGCCGTCGTTGTTGAAATGCACGTTGAAGAAGGCCTTGTCGGTGGAGGTTTCCATCCAGCGGTAGCCCCACACCTCTTCCTTCTTCAGCGCAAACGCCTCCACCTTGGTGGGCTTGCCCAGCAGGCGGCGGATGTCGTCCTTGCTCATGCCGGCGCGCACGCGGGCGAAGTTCTCGGCTGACAGCACCTGCTCGATCTTCGCGACCTTGCCATCGGCGCTGATGGTGACCATCCAGGTGGTGGTGCCCTCGGGGCCGCGCGGGTATTCCAGCCGGCGCCCGCCGTCGGCCTCTTCCCAGACGATCTCCGGCTTGCCGGCCTGGCGCCGCAGGTCTTCCTCGGTGGACTGGCCGGGGACGATGCCCTTGAACAGCTCGCTGTCGGGCTTGATCGCGTTCCAGGTGTTGCGGGCGGTGTCGCCCGCCTTCTTCATGGCTTCATCGACCTTCTGCTGGTCGCAGCCGAACAGCGCAAGCAAAGCGGCAAAGAGTCCCATGGCGGCAAGGCGTCGCGGCGACGCGAAATTGGAGGGGCGCCCGTCAGCGGCGCACGGGTTCGGCGACGGCTGCCGAGGCTGCCTGTGCCGCGCTGTCGGGACTGGTTGGCTGGCTCTCATCCTGCTGGCTCCTTCTGGTGTCGCTGCGACCCGAGGTCCCGCTGAACAGGTTCGCCCAGCTGTCGAAGCGGCGGTTGAACAAGACCGACAAACCGTTGATGGACCCGCCCTTGGCAATCAGCGACCAGCGCCGCGAGAACTGCCAGGTCAGCTTCACCACGTTCGAGGCCGATGTCAGGCTCTGCTCATAGCCGACCGACATACGGTCGGTAATGGCCTTGCCCATGCTGACCACCTGCTGGTCATTGAGACCCGCGGTACTGGGCCCGATCGAGAATTCGTCGATGCCGAAATGCTGCACGATCCCCTTGCCGGCCTTGCCGCCGATCATGCCCAGCGCCGCGCCGCCCAGCGCGGCGCCACCCAGCGCGCGCTGCTGGCCGGCACCGGCGCTTTCCGCGCCGTAGCCGAACATCAGCCACGAGAGCTTATCCTCTTCCGGCACGTTGGGCTCCGACACCAGCCGCACGCGCGGCAGCCGCACCGTGCCGGTCACCTCCACGCCCGCCTCCACTTCCTGGTTGCGGCGCATGGCGCGGATGTTCATGTTCGGGTTGTCGATCGGGCCGTTGAAGTTGATGATGCCACGTTCGATATTGAGCTTGCGCCCGAACGCCTCGTAGGTGCCGTCGGTCACGCGCACCGTGCCGGTGGCCTTCATCGGTGCCAGGGGTTCGCTCTTGACCTCCATCTGGCCGGCCAGCAACAGGTCCGCGCCCGCGCCGCGGAAGCGGAAGTTGTTGCCCAGGTCCACGGTCAGGTCGATCACCGGGCTGAACTTGCTGGCCGGCTTGGTCTCCGGCGCCGGTGTGGCGGCAGTCTTCACGGCGCGCTGGTCCTTGCGCCGGATCACCACCACATCGTCGCCCAGCACCGGCGCGCCCGCCTTGGGCAGGTCGAACAGGCCGCGGTCGACGTGGATCTTGCCGCGGATCACGACCTGCTTGTTCTCGTTGGCGATGGTGGCATCGCCCGAGACCACCAGCGTGCGCTCGGGGCTGGCGAACAGCTGCAGCTTGTCGGCGACGATCTTGCCGGTCAGGTTGGGATCGGCCTCGCCCAGCTTGACGTTGCCGGTGGCCGTGATCTTGCCGTCGCCACCGTGGAATTCCACATGCTTGAGCTCGACCGTGTTCTGGTCCAGCACCACGCGCACGGTGCCGTCGGTCAGGCGCAGGCCCAGGTCGTACAGCGTGACGGCGAGGTTGTCGCCGTCGACGGTGCCGGTCAGCAGCGGCGCGCCGACCGTGCCGGCCAGGCGCATCGCCGCGGCCAGTTTGCCGTCGAAGGCGTACTGCGGGCCGGTCAGCGCTTCCAGCGATTTCAGGCGCGGCACGTCGACGGTGACCGTGCCGCCCAGGGTCGAGGCCGGGCCCAGGGTCTGCAGCCCCTGCTCCTGCACCAGTCCGGCGGAGGCGTCCACCACCACCTTGCCGATGCGGCCCGACACCATGCCGCCGCGCAGCGCGATGCGGTTGCCGCCGGCCTCGGCGCGCAGGCTGGTCTCGCCCAGGCCGAGCGTGGTGAAGCCCCGGCCGGCGTTGACCGACAGGTCGCCGCTGCGCCGGCGCAGTTCGGCGAACCCGGTCGCGGTCTCGGCCAGCGCCAGGTTCCAGCGGCCGTCGATGACCAGGTCGGAGCGCACCGGCGGCTTCTCGCCGGTGATGGTTTCCATCAGCTCCAGCACATGCCCCACCTGCAGGCCGTCCAGGCTGCCCGCGCTGCGGATGCGGCCGTGGTTCCAGTCCAGGCTGTCGATCACCAGCGTGGCGCGGTCCAGCAGCAGGCGCGCGGCGCCCAGGCGCACGCGCTGGTCGGCCACCTGCAGTTGCGTCGGCGCGGCCAGGCGCAGGTTGACGGTGCTGCGCTCTTCCAGCGTGCGAATGGTGCCGTTCCAGCCGTCCTTGCCCTTCCACGCGCCCTGCCCCGCCAGCGCCAGTTGCAAGGGCCGCTTGTGCAGGCTGCCAGCCGCCTTGACGTCGAAAGTGTGATTGGCCTGGGTGCCATTAAGCGTGGCATCGAGCGTGCTCAGGCTGGCCTGCGGGCCGCGGTAGTCGCGCGCGGCCAGCTGCACCGAGAGCGGGCCGTCCAGCCCGCCGCGCACCTCGGCGCGGCCGCTGGCAGTGGCCACCTTGTGCGGGCCCACTTCCAGCGCCTGCGCGTTGTAGTCGGCCACCACTTCGGGTTTCTTCAACGTGCCGGTGATGGTGGCGTCGAGCTTGAGCTTGCCGGCCACGCCAAACTTGAGCCGCTCCAGCTGCGGCGCATCGACCACCAGCTTGAGCGCATCGCCGCGCGCGCCGAAGCTGCCGCGCAGGTTGGCCTGGTTGCCGGCCATGCTCAGCGAGGCCTCGCTCGGCAAGAGCCGCTCGCCCGCCAGGCGCACCTTGCCGCCGCCGGTCATCGGCAGGCCCGCGTATTCGCTCTCATGCACGGCAAAATCCAGCGCCACGCCAAGCTCGGGCGCGATCTCGCCGGTCGCGGTGAAATCCGCATTGATGCGGCCGGCGGCAACCTTGGCCAGGCGCGAGGGATCGAACGAGGCCAGCTTGCCCTTGAAGCTGTACGGCTGCTTGTCCTTCAGGCCGAGCTTGCCTTCCGCGGTCAGCAAACCCGGCCCCACCGCGGCGCGCAGCGTGGCCAGCGTGACCGCCTCGGCATCGATGCTGGCATCGGCGAAAAGCTTGAGCGGCCCGCCCGACAGGTCCAGCGCCACGCTTTGCCGGCCCGGCTCCATCCGCACCACCACCGGGCCGGACAGGCTGGCGCTGGTCAGCGAGCCATGCAGCGCGGCCGGGTCCAGCCTGCGCACATCCAGGTCGAAACCGCCGCGGCCGCCGCGCAGCGAACCGCCGCCTGCGATCTCGGCCTTGCCGGCCAGCGCCACGCGCAGCTCCGAGACGGCCTGTGCCATCTCGCTCAGCTCGACATGGGCGCGCACCGACTGGACCGGCAGCCGCTCCTTGTCCAGCGGACCGGCTTCCAGGTTGTGGATCGCGATGTCGCCGGCGACCGCCAGCGGTGCGGGCGCCGGCGCGGCCGCAGGAGCGGATGCGGAGACCCCCGATGCCGCCGGGGGCGCCGACGCCGCCACGGCGCTGGCCGCCTGCGCGCCGGCACCAGCCGCCACGCCGCCCACCGGCCGCAGCTCGGCATGCACGGTCAGGTTGGCCTGTGGCGCCGACGGGCTGAACAGGCGCGGGTTGATGCGATCGCCATCGACCAGCAGGTGCGTGAACGGCACCTTGCCGAACGGCGTCAGGTCGACGCCGGCGCGCAGGTGGATGCGGTCGCCGCTGGCCTGCAGCTCGGCACGCAGCGCGTCCAGGTTGCCCTTGGCGGTGGCATTGACGGCAAAGACCTCATCCTGCCAGCTGCTTTCCAGCAAGGCTTCGGCGCTGAGCGCGAACGGGGCGCGTGCGCCCAGCTGGGCGTTGGCCGCCAGCTTGCCGTATGGTGTTTCCAGCTTGTCCACGCTGACGCGGTGGCGCTGGCCGTCGCTGTGCAGCGCGCCGGCCAGGTTGCTGAACACCATCGGCTCGGCCGTGGGCGCCGTGCCTTGCAGCAGCGACAGCCGCTCAAGCGTCAGGGAATCGACATCGATGGCCAGCGGCAGTTCGAGCGACGTGGGCTTCTGCATCGGCTCGATGCTCGGCTCCGACGGGCCGAGCTTCACTTCGGCCTTGCCGATGCGCAGCCACTGCACGTGCAGGCGCCGCGCCTGCCAGTTGAGCGCCCAGTTGCCATCCACGCGGTCCACCGCCACGCGCGTCTGGCCGCTGGCGAACACCACGTCGCGCAGGCGCAGGCCGTGCGTCACGGTGCCGCCTTCCAGCCGGCCGCTGAGCATGCCGGCCGACAGCCGCGTGGCCAGCGTCCACAGGTGGCGGGTGCCGGGTTCGGTGTGCAGCGCCGCCACGCCCGCCGCCACCAGCGCCACCATCAGCAGCAGCAGGATGCCGACCAGCCAGGCCAGCACGCGCCACAGCCGCCGGCGCTTGCGCGGCGCGGGCGGGGTCGGCGTCCGGGCCGAATCGCCGCCGGGCACCGAAGGCAGATCGTGGGCGCTCATGCCGGCATCCGGGTCAGGCGGGAAAGACAAGGGTGCCGCATCAGAACGCCACCCCCAGCGAGATATGCGGCCGGAACTGCTGCTGTTGGATGCCGTAGCCCAGGTCCAGCTGCAGCGGGCCCACCGGCGTGCGCCAGCGCACGCCGACGCCCACGCCGTTGTAGATGGTCACACCGTGCAGGTTGTCGGCGGCAGTGCCGAGATCCCAGAACACCGCCACGCCCCAGTCCGGCTTGAACCAGTACTGGTACTCCAGGCTGCCGGTGCCCAGGTACTTGGCCGGCAAGATGCTGGAGCCGCTGGGCGTGCCGATCGACTGGTAGCTGTAGCCGCGGATCGAATCGGTGCCGCCGGCGCGAAAGCGCAGCGTGGCCGGGATCTGGCTGGAGCTGTCGCCGGTCAGGTCGGCACCGAGTTCCAGCCGTGCCACCACCAGGTCGCGCTTGCCCACCGGTATGTACTGGCGGATACGGCCGTACAGCCGCAGGAAGGTGGCATCGCTGAGGAAACCCTTGGCGGCCACCCCGACCTGGGTGCTGATCACGTTGCCGCGGCGCGGGAACACGGGATTGTCGACGTCGCGCCGCGTCCACGCAAAGGCCGGCACCAGCGCCTTGCTGATCTGGGCGGCCTGGCCCTCCGGCAGCAGCTTGTCGTAGTAGAAATCCAGCGACGTCGTCACGTCGTACTTCTCGCGCGAGCGCGAGCGCTTCAGGCCCGCGCGCAGGCTGGTGGTGTCGGTGTTCTCGATGTCGATGGTGCGCTCGTAGCTGCTGTACACGCTGTTGCGGTAGTTGCCCGTGGACGGCGGCATCGCGGTCTCGGCGAACAGATAGGAGCGCTTCTGCTCCAGCCGCGCCTGCGAGTCGAAGGTCCAGGCGCGGTTGAACAGGTTGTAGTACGAATAGCGGCCTTCGATCTGCGCGCCGGTGTCGGTGGTAAAGCCCACGCCGCTGTTGAGCCGGTGCGCCGGATATTCGCGCACGCGCACCAGCACTGGCGAGCTCACCACGCCGTCAGCCGCCTTGTCGGCGTCCGGCGGCGGTTCCAGGTCGACCTGCACGTTGGAGAAGTACGGCTGGTTCTGGATCGCGCGCTGCAGTTCCAGCAGCCGCTCCACGCGGTACGGCTCGCCCTCGCTTAGCGGGTTGACGTTGTAGATGATCTGTTCCGGATAGCGGCGCGTGCCGGTCACCTTCAGCGGCCCCAGCAGGTAGGCCGGGCCGCTGGCGTAATGCGCGGACAAGTCCGCGCGCTGGTCGTCCGGCTCCACGCGCGCCTGCGACGCGGCCAGGCGCGCGCCGTAGTAGTTGTGGCTCTGCAGCGTGACCAGCGCGTCTTCCTTGGCCTTGTCCCAGTCGCCCTGCCGGAACGGCTCACCCACCGGCAGTCCCCACTTGGCCTGCATCTCGGACACCTGTTCGGGCGAGCGCGTGGCTGCCGGGCCCGTCACCTGGACGTCGACATTGCGGATCAGCGTGCGCGCGCCGGGGTCGACCATCACGTGGACCACGCGCTTGTCGCCCTCGCCTTCCACGCGGGTGGTGGTGGTCGGGTCGAAGTAGCCCTCGGTGGAGGTGAGCGCCCGCACCTGCTCGCCGGCGGTCTCGACCATATAGTCGAGCTGGTCCGGCGAGAGGTCGGCGCGGTCCTGGTAGCGTGCCAGGTCGAGATGCTCTTCCAGCATTTCGCGGATCGGCTTGGGTGCTTCGACTTCGACCTTGTAGGCGGCGCTGGCCGGGGCGGCCGCCAGCGCCAGCACCACGCCCAGCGCGGCCAGCACGCGAACGGCCACGCGCGCGCGGCCAGCGGAGTCAGCGGTAATAGCGGTGTCTTGCGGCATCGCCGATTGTCCACACATACAAAGTCGGTATTTGACCACACCCGGCCTTATGCCCGGAACTTTCCGGCCCCTGCACCCGGCCTGGATGCATTCCGGGGGGCCGATACTGTAAAATCGTGGCCCACTGCACCCATCTGGCGCCCGCGCGGGCGCATCACGGTTGAACATGGCCATCTACGAATCCGAAATCACCCAGTTCCTGAAGCAGCTCAAGCAAGAGCGCCCGACGCTGGAGGCCGAGCAGCGCGACGGCCGTGCCCTGCTGTGGGACAAGTCGCCGATCGACCTGGAAGAGCGCGCCCGCGCCGAAGCTTCGCGCGTGGCGCAGAAGCCATACGTCTACTCGCAGGACAACTGATTCCCGCCGCCCCCGCGAGCGCACGCCGCCCATGAGCGCAGGCGACCAGGACAAGCTGCCGCTGCCCGTCGAGCTGCCGGCCGTGGCCCCGGCCGTTGCCGCCGCCCCTGCCGGCCCCGCCGACATGGTCGACGGGATGGCCTTCGCGCGCCTGTATGGCGAGCCGCTGTTCAAGCTGCCGCAGGACCTGTACATCCCGCCGGACGCGCTCGAGATCTTCCTGGAAGCCTTCGAGGGCCCGCTGGATCTGCTGCTGTACCTGATCCGCAAGCAGAACTTCAATGTCCTCGACATCCCGATGTCGCAGGTCACCCGGCAGTACCTGTCCTACATCGAGCAGATCCGCAAGACCAACCTTGAGCTGGCGGCGGAATACCTGCTGATGGCGGCCATGCTGATCGAGATCAAGTCGCGCATGCTGCTGCCGGTCAAGAAGGCCGACAGCGACGATGAGGCCGAGGACCCGCGTGCCGAGCTGGTGCGCCGACTGCTGGAATACGAGCAGATGAAGCTGGCCGCGCAGCGCCTGGATACGGTGCCGCAGCTGGGCCGCGACTTCCTGCGCTCGCAGGTCTATATCGAGCAGAGCCTGGCGCCGCGCTTCCCCGAAGTGGAAACCGTGGACCTGCAGTCCGCCTGGGCCGATGTGCTCAAGCGCGCCAAGCTCAACCAGCACCACAAGATCTCGCGTGAGGAACTGTCGGTGCGCGAGCACATGAGCCAGATCCTGCGCCGGCTGCAGCACTCGCGCTTCATGGAATTCTCCGAACTGTTCGAGGACGCGGTGCGCTCCGGCAAGGGCGTGCCGGTGGTGGTGGTGAATTTTATCGCCATGCTGGAGCTGTCGCGCGAAGCACTGGTGGAGATCACCCAGGCCGAACCGTTCGCACCAATTTATGTGCGATTGGCGTACAGCCCGACCTGACCCACCCGCGGTGCGGGGTCCGGCCCCGTCCCACTTGTTCTACAATCCGCCGACAGCCGGCCCAACGGCCCACGGCGCAGGCCCGACGGCATGTGCCCGAAGGCCCCGCGCCCGACAGAAGGCCGAGACCGGTAGTCCATGTGCCGCCCCTCGATGGACCGGCGCCCGGGTCACACCTATCACGACCAGCACACCAAGGCAGATGAAAGTCATTTCCTCCATCCAAGAGCTGCGCGACCAACTGCGCGGCCAGAACCGCGCTGCCTTCGTCCCCACCATGGGCAACCTGCACGAAGGCCACCTGTCGCTGATGCGCCTGGCGCGCCAGCACGGCGACCCGGTGGTGGCATCGATCTTCGTGAACCGCCTGCAGTTCGGCCCGAATGAGGATTTCGACAAGTACCCGCGCACGCTGCAGGACGATATCGAGAAGCTGCAGCGGGAAGGCGTCTACGTGCTGTTCGCGCCGTCCGAGCGCGACATGTACCCCGAGCCGCAGGAATACCGCGTCGAGCCGCCGCATGACCTGGGCGACATCCTGGAAGGCGAGTTCCGCCCCGGCTTCTTCAAGGGCGTGTGCACAGTGGTGATGAAGCTGTTCTCGTGCGCGCAGCCGCGCGTGGCGGTGTTCGGCAAGAAGGACTACCAGCAGCTGATGATCGTGCGCCGCATGGTGCAGCAGTTTGCCCTGCCGATCGACATCATCCCCGCCGAGACCATACGTGCCGAAGACGGCCTGGCGCTGTCGTCGCGCAACCGCTACCTGGCCCCCGACGAGCGCGCCGAGGCGCCGGTGCTGTACCGCACGCTGCATGACGTGCGCGACACCGTGCTGGGCAGCGACCGCGCCGCGGCCGACCTGCTTGCGGTCGAGGCGAATGCGAAGGAATCGCTGGCCAGGCGCGGCTGGAAGCCTGACTACGTGTCGATCCGCAAGCGCGTCGACCTGCAGGCGCCGACGCGCGAGGAATTCCTCGCGGGCGAGCCGCTGGTGATCCTGACGGCTGCCAAGCTGGGCGCGACCCGGTTGATCGACAACCTGGAAATCTGAGCGGCGCCGCCGCGCCAGACAAAAAAAGCAGGCCGGCGGCCTTGGCCGGCGGCCTGCTTTTTTCATGCCCGGCGCATGCCGGAGCGTTGTGCGGCCTTCACCATATGCCGCTGATGGCCCCGCCGCCGCTTCCACCAGATCAGCACGCCGGTCACGGCAAACGCCAGCGGCGTCAGTCCGAACAGCGTGATGAAGACGCGCCCCGGCAGCCCGAAGGCCTCGCCGGTATGCAGCGGGAACAGCCAGTTCAGCAGCGTGTCGCCCGCCGGCGCCTCCTGCGGATCACGCACGCCCAGCGGCTTGCCGCTCCAGGCATCGAGCCATAGCCGCGTGGCACCGGTGTCCTTGCGCACCTCGCCGGGCTGGCGCAGCCGTACCTCGAACGCGTCGCCCGGCTTGCGCGGGAAGCTGATGCGGGTCACCTGCGCTTGCGGGTACTGGGCCTGCGCCGCCGCCATGATCTCGCCCACGCCCAGCTGCCGGGCCCCGGCAGGCGCCGGTGCCGAGACGTGCTTCACCGGCGGCGTCACGGTCATCACGCCCGCCACCATCGGTGTCACCCACTTCGGCAGGTTCAGGTACCAGCCGGAAAAGGCAATGATGGCCAGCACCGGCGCGGCCAGGATGCCGCCCGCGCGATGCAGCGAATAGTTGAAGCGCGACCATGAACCGCCGTGCGTGATGCGGAACGCCTGCACCACCGAGCGCAGCTTCATCTTGGGCCACCACACCGCCACGCCCACCAGCGTGGTCAGCAGCAGCAGCATGCCGGCCACGCCGGTGATGGTCTTGCCGGTATCGCCGCTAAGCAGGTAGCGATGCAGGTGGAACAGCGTGGGCAGCAGCAGCCGGCGCGACAGGCCCGCCTCGCCCCAGACCCGCTCGCCCTTCACTGCAAGCGTGACCGGATCGACCATCACCTGGCGTGAGCGGCCCGGCACCACGCCGTCGGGCCCCTTGACCGGGTACCAGGCGATAAAGACGCCGTCGGCATGGGCCGGCAGCATCAGCAGGTTGGGCTTGCCGTAGGGGGGCGCAGCCAGCCGCTCGGTCACTGCCTGGACCGTGGCCGGCGACACCGGCTCCGTCATCGGCGCGGACGCCACCAGCAGGTCAGGGTTGAGCCAGGCATCCAGTTCGTCGCGCCAGGCGATGGTCATGCCGGTCAGCCCCAACAGGACGAACAGCAGGCCAAGGCTCAGGCCGATATACAGGTGCAGTTTGACGAGGACGACGCGCAGGCGGCCGGTGACCATGAGGGGGCTGAAGTACGTTGAGCGGACGCTGCCATGCGTGGAATATGGCGCAAAAGCCACTTCCACGCAGAATGCAAATGCGAAAGATTCGCGATTCTAACAGGGCCCCGCCAGGCGGCCGTGCCGCATGCGTCAGCGCCGCAGCGGCGCCAGCATCGCATCCAGGTCCAGGTGTGCGGTCATGGTGTCGGCAAGCCGCTCGATCGATGCTTCGCGCAGTGCATCGAGGTCCACTGCCTGGGCGCCGTCCAGCCCCGCCCAGTGCAGCAGCGCCTGGCAGCCCGCGGGCTCGTCGAACAGGCCGTGGACATAGGTGGCCAGCACCTGGCCGTCGGCCGAGCGCGCGCCGTCGGGCCGCACCGTGCCGTCGCCGCGGTCGAGCCACAGGGCCGGCTGCTCAAGCCCCGCGCCCGTGGTGACGCCAAGGTGGATCTCATAGCCGCGCACCGGCGCACCGGCCTCATCCAGCGCCAGCCGGCCGCCGACCTGGCGCAGTTGCTTCTCTGCCGCCAGCGTGGTCTCGAAATCCAGCCAGCCCAGCCCCGCGCTGCTGCCGGCCGGGCCTTCGCGGCCATCGGGATCGTGCACCTGCCGCCCCAGCATCTGCATGCCGCCGCAGATCCCAATCAGCTTGCCGCCGTAGCGCAGGTGCCGGGCCAGCGCCGCGTCCCAGCCATTGGCCCGGATGAAGTCCAGGTCGCCGCGCACGTTCTTGCTGCCGGGCAGCACCACCAGGTCCGCGGGCGGGATCGGCATGCCGGGCCCGACAAACTGCAGGTCCACCTGCGGGTGCGCGCGCAGCGCGTCGAAGTCGGTATGGTTGGCGATGCGCGGCAGCACCGGCACGATCACGCGCAGGCGCTGCGCCGGCGTGCCTTCCTTGTCCGCTTGCGTGCCGATGATGGCGTCCTCGGCATCCAGATGCAGGCCGTGCAGGTAGGGCAGCACGCCGAACACCGGCTTGCCGGTGCGCGCGACCAGCCAGTCCAGTCCCGGCTCCAGCAGGCCGATATCGCCGCGGAAGCGGTTGATGATGAAGCCGGTCACGCGCGCGCGTTCGCTGTCGGACAGGCAATCGAGCGTGCCGACCAGGTGCGCAAACACGCCGCCGCGGTCGATGTCCGCCACCAGCACCACCGGGCAGTCGACGCGCTCGGCAAAGCCCATGTTGGCGATGTCGCGCTCGCGCAGGTTGATCTCGGCGGGGCTGCCGGCGCCCTCCACCAGCACCACCTCATAGGCCTGCGCCAGGCGCGTGTGCGACGCCAGCACGGCCTTCATCGCCTCGGGCTTGTAGGCATGGTAGGCGCGCGCATCCAGGTCCAGCCGCGCGCGGCCGTGGATGATCACCTGCGCGCCGGTGTCGCTGCTGGGCTTGAGCAGCACCGGGTTCATGTCGGTATGCGGTGCCAGCCGCGCGGCCTGTGCCTGCAGCGCCTGCGCGCGGCCGATCTCGCCGCCGTCGGCGGTGACCGCGCTGTTCAGCGCCATGTTCTGCGGCTTGAATGGCACCACGTGCGTGCCGGCACGCGCCAGCACCCGGCACAGGCCGGCAACGATGGTGCTCTTGCCGGCATCGGAAGTCGTGCCCTGGACCATCAGCGTGCCGCGCAGGGCACCCGGCGGCAGGGATTGCGAGGAGTCGGTCTGCATTGGCGGATTATCGCACCGGTGCCTGCAACACCCCCCGTGCGATGCCCGGATGCGGCGGCTACAATACGCGGATGGAAACCCCGGCCATCGCACCCGCCTCCGCCCCCGACACCGCCACCCAGCCGCGTGCCGCCGGCGGACACGGTAACCGCCAGCTCACCCTGGTGCTGGGCGGCGCGCGTTCCGGCAAGAGCCATTACGCCGAACAGCTCGCCACCGACCATGCCACCATCACCGGCGGCCCGGTCACCTACATTGCCACCGCGCACCAGGACCCGGCGCACGCCGACCAGGAACTCGAGGTCCGCATCGCCCTGCACCGCGCCCGCCGCCCCGCCGACTGGCGCCTGGTGGAAGAACCGGTGCACCTGGCCGATGCGCTCTACGCCAACGCGCGCCACGACGGCTGCATCCTGGTGGATTGCATGACGCTGTGGATGAACAACCTGATCTTCCCCGACGGCCGCACCTATCCTGAGCATGGCGTGATCACGCCGCCGGATGCCTTCACCGAGGAAATCGAAGCGCTGCTCACCGCGCTGCCCACGCTGCCGGGCCATGTGATCCTGGTCACGAACGAGATCGGCTTCGGCGTGATCCCGATGGGCGCCATCACCCGCTTCTATGTCGATGAACTGGGCCGCCTGAACCAGAAGCTGGCCGCCGCCGCCGACTGCGTGCGGCTGATGGTGGCAGGCATTCCGGTTGCGGTGAAGGGTGCCGATCCCACATGCTGATGCTGGCCTGGCCGGCATGCGTGGCAGCGGCACTGACGGGCGTTCTGCTGGACCGCTGGCTGGGCGAGCCGCGCCGCTGGCATCCGCTGGTGGGCTTCGGCCGCATCGCTGCCGCACTTGAGCGGCGGCTCAACCCTGCGCCGCAGCGCGGCGCGCCCTGGCGCCAGCGCCTTGCCGGTCTCGCCGGCTGGTGTGTGCTGGTGCTGGTGCCGGCAGCGCTCGCATGGTGGCTGGTCGACGCCGCGGCCAGCCTGCACCCGGTTGCCGCCCTGGCGCTGCATGCGGTGGCGCTGTACGCCGCACTCGGTGCGCGCAGCCTGCACCAGCATATCGCCCCGATCGCCGCCGCCCTTGCCGCGGCAGACCTGCCCGCCGCGCGCGCGCTGACCGCGCGCATCGTCTCGCGCGACACCACCGATGTCGATGCTGAAGCATTGGCCCGTGCCGCCTGCGAGTCCGCACTGGAAAACGGCAACGACGCGATCTTCGGGGCGCTGTTCTGGTTCCTGGTCGGCGGCGCGCCCGCCGTGATCGTGTTCCGGCTGGCCAATACGCTCGATGCGATGTGGGGCTACCGCACGCCGCGGCTGCTGTATTTCGGCTGGGCCGCGGCGCGCATCGACGACGGGCTCAACCTCGTGCCCGCGCGCCTGACCGCACTGTCCTATGCGCTGCTCGGCGCCACCGCGCAGGCGCTGCATTGCTGGCGCACGCAGGCCCCGGCATGGTCGAGTCCCAATGCCGGTCCCGTGATGGCCGCGGGCGCCGGTGCGGTAGGCGTGCAACTCGGCGGCCCGGCGCGCTATCACGGCGAGATCGAGCAACGCCCGCCGCTGGGCGCCGGCCCCGCGCCGCAAGCCGCGCACGTGATGGCCTGCCTGCGGCTGGTCGAGCGCGCCTTGTGGCTGTGGCTGGCGCTGGCAGGCGCCAGCGCGCTGGCCGTCCTGGCTGTTGCCACGCCGACATGAGCACCGCCCTGCCCCCGATCCGACATGGCGGCGACCTGCTTGCCGCGGTGCGCCGCTACGGCCGCCCCGCCGGCGACTGGCTCGACCTGTCCACTGGCATCAATCCCGACGGCTATCCGGTGCCGGCGCTGCCTGCGCAAGCGTGGCAACGGCTGCCGCAGGATGACGACGGACTGGCCGAGCTGGCCGCGCAGGCCTGCGGCGCGCCGCGGGCCTTGCCCGTCGCCGGCTCGCAGGCCGCCATCCGCACGCTGCCGGGTCTGCTGCGCCCGGGCCGCGTTGGCATCGCCGCGCTCGGCTACAGCGAATACGCGCCGGCCTTCGCTGCCGCGGGCCATGCGGTGGCGCCGCTGGATGAAGCGGATTTCACGCAGGCGGCGCTGGCCGACGAGCTTGACCATCTCGTCGTCGTGAACCCGAACAACCCGACTGGCCGCGTGCTGCCCGCCGCCACGCTGCTGCGCTGGCATGCCACGCTGGCGGCGCGCGGCGGCACGCTGCTGGTCGATGAAGCCTTTATCGACTGCCTGCCCGATGGCTCGGTGGCCGCGCACAGCGGCAAGGCCGGCCTGGTGGTGCTGCGCTCGATCGGCAAGTTCTATGGCCTGGCCGGGATCCGCTGCGGCTTCGTGCTGGCGCAGCCGGCACTGCTGGACGCGCTGCGCGAGCGCCTGGGCCACTGGACCGTATCGGGCCCGGCACGCGAAGTCGCGCGGCATGCGCTGGCCGACCACGGCTGGCAGGATGCCACCCGCGCGCGGCTGCAAGCAGGCGGCGCGAAGCTGGCCGCGCTGCTGGACCGCCATGGCCTGGCGCCGGTGATGCATGCGCTGTTCTGCTGGGTGCCGCATGACGACGCCGCGCGGTTGCACCACGCGCTCGCGCAACAAGGCGTCTGGACCCGCTACTTCGACGCTGCCGGCGGCTGCCCGCCGAGCCTGCGCCTGGGCCTGCCGCCGGACCAGCCACACGCCTGGCAGCGGCTGGACGCGGCACTGGCCGCGGCCACTGCCTGAACCACTTTCCCCGATCCCATGCTGAACCGCCTGACGCCCGTTATTGCTTCTACGCTGCTGCTGGCAGCCCTGCCCGCCGTCGCCGCGGTGTCTGCCGTCGACGACTCGGGCCAGACCGTGACGCTGGCGCAGCCCGCGCGCCGCGTGATCTCGCTGGCGCCGCACGTCACGGAAATGATCTTCGCGGCCGGCGGCGGCGAGCGCATCGTCGGCACGGTCAGCTACAGCGACTACCCGCCGCAGGCGCGCGAGATCGCGCGCGTGGGCGACAACAAGGCGCTGGACCTTGAGCGCATCGCCGCGCTCAAGCCGGACCTGATCGTGGTCTGGCGCCACGGCAATGCGCAGAAGCAGACCGACCGCCTGCGCGCGCTCGGCATCCCGCTGTTCTACAGCGAGCCGCGCCGGCTGGCAGCGATTCCTGAGAACATGGAGAAGCTCGGCACGCTGCTGGGCACCGAAGCCACCGCGCGGCGCGCTGCCGACGGCTTCCGCCAGCAGGTGGAGACGCTGCGCAAGACCTACGCGGCACGCCCGCCGGTGACGGTGTTCTACCAGGTCTGGCAGCAGCCGCTGATGACGCTCAACGGCCAGCACCTGGTCAGCGACATGCTGGCGCTGTGCGGCGGGCGCAACCTGTTCGCGGCCGAGACGCCGCTGGTGCCGACCGTGTCGGTCGAAGCGGTGATCGCGGGCAACCCGGAAGCGATGCTGACGGCGGGCATCGGCGCCACGCGCTCGGACCAGCCGCTGCCGGATTTCGAGATGTGGCGGCGCTGGAAGCAGGTCACGGCGGTGGCGCGCAACAACCTGTTCGTGATCGATGGCGACCTCGTCAACCGCGCCGGTCCACGCGTGGTGCAAGGCGCCGAGCTGATCTGCAAGGACCTCGACACGGCGCGCAAGCGCCGGCCCGCACGCTGATCAGGCGGCGCGGTTCCACCAGCCGAGCCGGACACCGCCCGGCCCCAGCGTGAAGCCGCAACTGGCACCGAAGCCCAGCTCCCACTTGACCGTCGCCGCCAGCGGCACGCCCAGCCAGTGCGCGGCCAGCATGCGCATCGGGCCGGCATGGCCGACCACCCACAGGCATTGCGCGCGGTCTTCCGCCAGCGTTGCGGCCCAGCCAGCAACCCGCGCCATCGCCTGCGCCGGCGCTTCGCCGCCATGCGGGCGCGCGTGCAGCAGGTCGGCCGCCCACTGGTCGAGCGCGGCGCGGTCGATCGCATCCCAGGCCACGCCCTCCCAGCTGCCGAAGTCGATTTCGCGCAGCCGGGGTTCGGTGTCGATGGCCGGCGCGCCGGCCGATAACGTCTGCACCAGCGCCTGCGCGGTGCCGAGCGCGCGCGCCAGCGGGCTGGCGACAATGCGATCTGGCGTGGGCAGGCCCGCGGCAATCCGTGCCGCCGCAGGCGTCAGCGGCGCCACCAGCGGCAGGTCGAGGCAGCCATAGCAGGTGCCCGCCGGCACCTGCGGCTGTGCATGGCGGATCAGGACCACATCCATGCCGCGGCCACCAGGTAGAGCAGGATCTCGGCGCACTGCTGGGCCATGCCCAGGCAGTCGCCGGTATAGCCGCCGATGCGGCGCACGAAGTAGCGGCCAAGCAGCAGGCGCAGACCCAGCAGCGCGGCCACTGCCGTCGCGCAGAACCACGGCGACACCAGCCACAGCGGCACCAGCCCGCACAGCAGCGCGAACGCCAGCCCCGCGCCGGCCAGCTTCTGCGCCACCGGCTTGGCCTTGCCTTCCGGGCGCACGTAGGTCAGCGTGGCCAGATAGCTGGCCGCCATCGCGCGGCTGGCGGCGTGCGCGGCGACGATCACCGCCAGCAGCACCATCAACCCGCCGCGCCCCGCAATCGCCACCAGCAACTGCCACTTGAGCAGCAGCGCCACCACCAGCGCGATCGCACCGAACGCGCCGATGCGCGAGTCATGCATGATGCGCAGCACGTCCTCGCGCTGCCACGCGCCGCCAAAGGCATCGACGCAATCGGCCAGGCCGTCTTCATGGAAGGCGCCGGTCAGCAGCAGCGTGGCGGCCATGCCCAGCAGCACTGCCACGCCGGGCGGCCACCACAGCATTGCGCCCCAGGTGACCAGCGCGCCCACGCCGCCCACCAGCAGCCCGACCAGCGGGAAGTAGCGCGCGGCGGCGTGCAGGTAATGCGGTTCGAATCCGGCCCAGCGCGCCAGCCAGCCTGGCAGCGGCACGCGCGTGAAGTAGCCCAGCGCCGTCAGGAAATAGCGCAGCTCGCCGGCCACGCCGGCGGAGCCGCCTTGTGCAGGCACCGGGTCGGACGGCACGCTCATGGCGAGGCGGTGCTGACGCCGGCGCCGCTGAAGGTCGCCATCTCGTTCAGGAACGCCGCCGCCGAGGCCAGCAACGGCCACGCCAGCGCGGCGCCGGTGCCCTCGCCCAGGCGCAGGTCCAGCGCCAGCAGCGGCGCGGCGCCGAACTGGTCCAGCAGCGCACGGTGGCCGCGCTCATGCGAGCAGTGCGTGAACACGCAGTACTGCAGCACGTTGGGGTCCAGGCGCTGCGCCACCAGCAGCGCGGCCGTGGCGATAAAGCCATCGACCAGGATCACCATGCGGCTCGCGGCGGCGGCCAGGAAGGCGCCTGCCATCATCGCGATCTCGAAGCCGCCGAAGGTGGCCAGCACATCCTGAGGCGCCTGCACATCGGCATGCAGCGCCAGCGCGCGCTCCAGCACCTCGCGCTTGCGCGCGAGGCCGGCATCGTCCAGCCCGGTGCCGCGCCCGATGCAGTCTGCCAGCGGCAGGCCGGTCAGCCGCTGCATCAGGCAGGCGGCCGCCGAGGTATTGGCAATGCCCATCTCGCCGAAGCCGATCACGTTGCAGCCCTGCTGCGCATGGCGCAGCACGCGCGCCATGCCGGCCGTCATCGCCGCGGCGGCCTGCTCCGGCGTCATCGCGGGTTCGACCGCGAAGTTGCGGGTGCCGTCGGCAATGCGGCAGTTGACTAGGCCCGGTGCCGCCGGCAGCGGCACGCGCACGCCCGCGTCGACGATCTCCAGCGCAATGCCGTGCTGGCGCGAGAACACATTGATCGCCGCGCCGCCAGCCAGGAAGTTGTGCACCATCTGCGCGGTGACCTCGGCCGGATAGGCGCTGACGCCGGCGTCGGCCACGCCATGGTCGGCGGCAAACACGATCACCGTCGGGCGCTGCAGCACCGGCCGCGCCGTGCCGAGGATCAGGCCCAGCTGCAGGGCCAGCGATTCCAGCCGGCCCAGTGCGCCGAGCGGCTTGGTCTTGTCGTCGATGGCGGCCTGCAACACGGGGCGCAGGGCATCGTCCAGGGGAGTGATTTCCGGAAACTGCATGATGCTTTGACCTTGTATTCCAAAAGGATGCGGCTACATTTCAACGCCGCGCTGCGCCTTGATGCCCTGCTGGAAGGCATGCTTGACCGGCGTCATGTCGGTGACGGTGTCGGCCGCCTCCACCAGCGCCGGCGGCGCGCCGCGGCCGGTGATGACCACGTGCTGCATCGGCGGGCGCGCGCGCAGGTCGGCAATGACCTGCTCCACATCAAGATAGTGCAGCTTGAGCGCGATGTTCAGTTCGTCGAACAGGACCAGGCCGATGCCGGGGTCGCGCAGCATGCCGCGCGCCACTTCCCAGGCAGCCTCGGCCTTGGCCACGTCGCGGGCGCGGTCCTGCGTTTCCCAGGTATAGCCCTCGCCCATCACGTGGAAGGCGCACTCGTCCGGGAAGCGGCGCAGGAACATCTCCTCGCCGGTGGGCTGCGCGCCCTTGATGAACTGGACCACGCCGGTGCGCATGCCGTGGCCGAGCGCGCGCACCACCATGCCGAAGCCCGAGCTGGACTTGCCCTTGCCATTGCCGGTGGTGATGACGATCACGCCGCGCTCGTCCTGCGCGGCGGCAATTTTGGCGTCGACGATTTCTTTCTTGCGCTCCATGCGCGCCTTGTGGCGGGCATCGCGGTCCGGGTCTTCTGCAGGCGGGTTCTGGGTATCAGTCATGATATGTGTCGGGTATGGGTGGGGCGGCGCCGTCGGGAATCAGCGCAGTATGCGCGCCGTCGGTGACGCTGACGATGGCGGTGCGCAGCGCGCGTGAGCAGTGTTCAGGGGTCAGCACCTGGGCGGCAGTGCCATGCAGCGTAGTGCCGTCTTCTGCCATCAGCAGGGCATGGGTGGCGTAGCGCAGCGCCAGCGTCAGGTCATGCAGGATCACCACGATGGCGTGGCGCCCGGCCCGGGCCAGCGCGGCCAGCTGTTCCAGCACCAGGATCTGGTGGCGCAGGTCCAGGTGCGAGACCGGTTCGTCCAGCAGCAGCAGCGGCGCCTGCTGCGCCAGCGCCGCGGCCAGCGAGGCGCGCTGGCGCTCGCCGCCGGACAGGGTCAGCACATCGCGCGCGGCCAGCGCCTCAATATCCATCGCTCGGATCACTTCGTGCACGATGCGGTCATCCTCGCGCCCGGTCCAGCCCCAGCCGGACAGGTGCGGATGCCGCCCCACGCGCACGGCATCCTGCACCGACATCGAGAAGGTGTCATGCACGGCCTGCGGCAGGTAGGCGCGCTGGCGCGCCAGCACCGCCGGCGCGATCTGCGCCGCCGCGGTGCCGTCGATCTCCGCGCTGCCGCCATCGGCGTGGCGCAGGCCGGCCAGCACCGTCATCAGCGTGGACTTGCCGGCACCGTTGGGCCCGGCAATGCACCATAGCTGCCCCGCGCCGATGGTCATCGTCAGGCGATCCACCAGCACGCGCTGTCCAGTACGCAGCCGCACATCGCGCAGCGCAAGCTGCGGACAGGCGGTGAGCGGATGGGACCAGTGCGGGCCTTGGCTCATCGCGGCCTCCGCAGCAGCAGGTAGAGGAAGGTCGGCACGCCCAGCAGCCCGGTGATCACACCCACCGGCAGCTGCGCGGGCGCAATCACAGTGCGTGCGATCAGGTCGGCGGCCATCAAGAGCGCGCCGCCCAGCAGCGTGGCGGCCGGCAGCAGCAGGCGCTGGTCGTTGCCCCAGGCGAGGCGCACCAGGTGCGGCACCACCAGCCCGACAAAGCCGATCGAGCCGGCCGTGGTGATGGCCGCGGCAATGCACAGCGACGCCAGCAGGAAGGTCGCCAGCCGCACGCGGCCCACGCGCACGCCCAGCGACTGCGCCACGGTTTCGCCCAGCAGCATCACGTTGAGCGCGCGCGCCATCGGCATGGCCAGCAGCAGCGCCACCACCAGCATGGCCAGCGCGCCGCCGTAGGCGGCGGTGCCGCTCAGGTCGCCGGTCAGCCAGAACAGCATGCCGCGCAGGCGCGATTCCGGCGCGATGGAAAGGATCAGGGTAATGACCGCGCCCCAGCCCGCGGCCAGGATCACGCCGGTCAGCAACAGCCGGGCGCCCGCCTCGCGGTGGCCGCCCTGCACCTGCGGATGCAGCAGGTCGCGCCGCGCCAGCGACGCCACCAGCACCATCGCCCCCAGTGCACCGGCGGCGGCGGCGGCTTGCACGCCCCACCACGGCGCCAGCAGCAGCATGGCCAGCAGCGCGGCGGTGGAGGCGCCGCCCGATACGCCCAGCACATAGGGCTCGGCCAGCGGGTTGCGCAGCAGCACCTGCATCAGCGCGCCGGACAGGGCCAGCAGCCCGCCGCAGGCAAACGCCGCCGCCGCGCGCGGCAGCCGCAGTTCGCGCACGATCGCTGCGGCGGTGCCGGTGTCGGTTCCGCTGAGCGCTAGCCAGAGCTCGCGCGCATCGAGTGACACGCTGCCCAGCGCCAGCGACAACGCGAACGCCAGCAGCGCCGCGAGCGCCAGCACCAGCCAGATCGCCAGGGCGCGCCGGAACTCAGACATGGCGCGCCCGTGCGCTCATCGCTGGCGCCAGCCCAGCGTGATGAAGCCCGCGCGCCCCTGCGTGTTGTAGGGGTAGGCGAGCTGGTAATCCTTGTCGAACAGGTTTTCGACGCGGGCGGCGATGAACCATTGCTTGTCGATGTTGTAGCGGGCGTTTAGGTTGACGATACCGTATCCGCCCAGCCGGCGCGAGCCGGCATCCATGCGCGACGACGACACCAGCCATTCGCCGCCGAAGCGCCAGTTGCCGAAATCACGGCCAACGTCGAGCGCGGCATGGCGGCGCGCGCGGCGCAGCAGCTGGGTGTTGGTCTGCTCGTCGACCGGGTTCTGGAAGGTCACGCTGGCGCCGAAGTCGGTGCCATACACGCTGGCGCGCCACGAAGCCTCGATGCCCTGCACCTTGGCCTTGTTGACGTTCTGCGCCAGGAACATGCCGTTGGGCTGCTGCGCCGACACGATCAGGTCGTCGTAGCGCGTCTCGAAGGCGGTCACGCGCAGCAAACCGGCGCTGGCGGTGGCGTACTGCACGCCGGCCTCGACCGACTTGGCACGTTCCGGCTGCAGGTTTGGCTGGCCGAAGTTGGGGAAGTACAGTTCGTTGAAGGTCGGCGCGCGGAAGGCATTGCTGACGCTGGCGATCAGCTTGAGCGCATCGGTCACGTAGTAGCCGTAGCCGGCGCGGAAGCTGCCCTGGTTGCCGAAGTCGGAATAGTGGTCGTTGCGCGCGTTGAGCTGCAGCTGGTGCTTGCCGATACGCCCGTCATAGCCGCCGAACACCGAGAACACATTGCGCGTGGGCGCGCCGTAGGCGCTGGAGTCCAGCTCCTGCTGCAGGTAGTCGGTGCCGAACAGCAGCGTGTGGTTGGCGGCCAGCGCATACTCGTTCTGCCAGTTGAACTGGCGGTTGCGGGTATTGAAGGTGCCGTTGGGCCTGCCGTTGAGGAAGGTGTCGCTGCGGTCCTCGCTCTGCGACAGCTTGAAATGGGTGGACCAGTCCGCCCCCACCTTGCCGTTGACGAAGGCCGACAGCGTGTACAGCTCGCTGTTGGTCCGGTTGTCGTCGGTCGGGCGGCCGAAGGCGCTGTCGAACGACAGCTTGCTCTTCGAGTAATAGCCGGTGAAGCCCGCGTCCCAGTCCGGCGCGAAGCGGTGCTTGACCTGGCCCGACACGCTCTGGTTCTCGTACGGGTTGTCGTTGGGATTGGCGCGCGGCGCCTGCTTCGTGTTGATCGACGAGAAGCCGTCGGTCTTGAACGCCGAGCCGGTCAGGTTGAACGAGGTATCGCCGACCTGGCCGCCATAGCCGACCGTGCCCTGGCGCGTGTTGTTGCTGCCGTACTCCACCTGCGCATTGGCCGCCGGCGCCTGGCCCGCGCCGCTCTTGGTGAAGATCTGCACCACGCCGCCGATGGCGTCCGAGCCGTACAGCGCCGACACATTGCCGCGCACCACCTCGATGCGCTCGATCTGGTCGGGCAGGATATTGGCCAGCTGCGCGGTGCCGCTGCTCACGGACGATACCCGCACGCCGTCGATCAGGATCAGCGTCTGGTTGGAGTTGGCGCCGCGCATGAACAGCGTGGTGTTGGTGCCCATGCCGCCATTGGCCGAGAACTCCACGCCGGCCTGGTTGCGCAGCAGCGTGCGCAGGTCGGGCGCCTGCGAGTTGACGATGTCCTGCTGCGTCACAACCGTGGTGTGAGGCAGCGCCTCGGTAATGGCTTGCGCGGTACGGGTGGAGGTGACCACCACCGGCGCAAGCTGCGTGGTGTGGCTATCGGGGCCGCTGTCGGCCGCTTGCGCGAACGAAGTGGCCGGAACCAGGGTGAACGAGGCGATGGCCGCCAGGATGGCGGGCACGGACGGACGCACCGCCGGGATTGCCGGGCGGGTCGACCTGTGGAGCGATGAACGCATGATGCAGGACTGGATAGGAACGGCCGGGCCCGTTCCCCCGCGGACCATATGGCGATGAGGCGTGCCGCGCACGGGCGGCAGCCCGCGTTCAGGCCGGTATCCGGGCTGGCGACACTGGGCCGGCGCCTTCCCGAACCTGCGGTTCAGTGGCGTGTGGCCGGTCCTGCGGTGCGTGTGGCCGGGAATGGGATCCGGCCTTGCCAGCGTCGTTGCCGGCAGGCTGGCTGTCGGCGATGTCGGGGTCTGGCAGATGCGCACCGCGGTCGCTTACCGTTGCGGGGGCAGCACAGGTTGGCCTGTCCGGCGCGCAGCCGGCCCGGCTCCCTGTTTCCCGTTGAACTGCCCTTTCGCCAGGGACGAAAAGGGCGAGCACCTGGAACGTGCGCGAGTCTAGGGCGTTTCGCCCCCCGCGTCAACGCGGCTGCCAGTAGTGCTTTGTCACAACTCTGGTGGCGTTTTAGGTGCAGAAGCCTGCAACTTCCACGCGGGTCGCCGGTCACAAACCCTTTCCTCCGCATTGTGCAAGCCGGCGCATCGGCTAGAATCGCGATACCTGACACCACTCCCATCATGACAGGCCCTATGCTCACCGAACTCGAACAACTGGCCGCCAAGATCGGGCGCGTGCTGCACCATGCGGACACCCTGGCGGCGGAGAACCAGCGGCTGCGCGACGAGATCGCCCGGCTGGAGGGCGAAGCCGCGCAGTTGCGCGGCGAGCGCGAGGCCATGGCCGCCGACCGCGAACTGCTCAATATCAAGATCGAGGAAGCGCAGCTGCGCATCCAGTCCATCCTTGACAAGCTGCCGACCGCCAGCGACACGCGCCAGCTCGACCTGCTCGGCGAAGAGGCTGCGGCGCAGGGCGCCGAGCCGCACAAGGCCCCCGGAGAACACGCATGAGCAACAAGCAAGTCGAAGTCAATATCGCCGGCCAGCCCTACCGCTTCGCCATCGCGCCCGAGAACGAGGCCGCGCTGCTCGAAGCCGTGGCCCTGGTCGACACGCAAATGAACAAGCTGCGCAACGGCATCGCGGCCAAGGGCGTGGAGCGCGTGGCGGTCATGGCCGCCATCAGCATCGCCTCGGACCTGCTGTCGATGCAGCGCAAGCAGCAGGCCGACGGCGCGATCCCGGTCGATGCCATCCGCGCGCGCATCCGCGAACTCAACGACCGCGCCGACGAGGCCCTGCGGCAATATGCGCACGTGGGCACCGGTACGCGCGGCTGAGCGATGACGGGGGGATGTGCTGCGGATGCCGCGCTGCCGCGCAAAATGTAACGATACGCGCGAGTGGACTTGGTATGCCCTGCAACGCGGTGTATAGTGTAGCCAGACTGCACGAGGCACCACAGATGTGCAGCGACAGGCCAGGTTATCGCGCCCGGCCGCCGTTCTCATCCCATCCTAGTCAGAAACGGCAAACGTCTGACATCCCGCACGCGGATCCGGTTTTCCGGGCACGATGATGCGCCTGGAGAGTCAGACGTTTGACAGTTTCCCTGCCTGGTTCGTGAGGGTCATAAACTCCTTGAACCGATATGCATTGCATGGTGCGGGATCATGTCGCGTGGGCGAGCGCGTCATCGCATTCATAGTCTGGGCCTGGCTTGGACTCCCTGAGTGGATGATGTACCCGAAATGCGACTTCCGCAGCCACTCTGAACCTCACTTGGGTTCAGGATGCCGACCCAGCGGCCAAGGCGGGGACCCCTTAAAAAGGCGGTGGTTTTCTGAACCATCGCCTTTTTTCTTGCCTGCGCGTCCGCGTGCACACCCTGTGCACGCGGCGCCCTGATCTGCCTTCCATTCCTGAGCTGCGCCGTGAGCCCGAACCAGAACCAACGCGCCCGCCAGTACTGGCTGATGAAATCAGAACCGGATGAAGCCAGCATCGACGACCTGGCCCGTGAAGGCACGCTGCCCTGGACCGGCGTGCGCAACTACCAGGCGCGCAACTTCATGCGCGACACCATGCAGATCGGCGACGGCGTGCTGTTCTACCACTCGTCGTGCCCGGAGCCCGGCATTGCCGGCCTGGCCGAGGTCTGCTCAGTACCCTACCCCGACCCCACCCAGTTCGACCGCAAGAGCCCGTACTACGATGCCGCGTCCAAAGCCGACGCCCCGCGCTGGCTGCTGGTCGACGTGCGCTTCGAGCGCAAGAGCGCGCTGATCCCGCTGGCCGCATTGCGCGAGCATGAGGAACTGGCCGACATGGTGGTGCTACGTCGCGGCAACCGGCTGTCGATCACGCCGGTGACGCCGGCCGAATGGCGCTTCATCACCGGCAAGCTGATGCGCTGAACCCTGCCCGGCCGGCCCGGGCAAGGCTGATCACAACAACCCTGAAGACACGATGCAGTTCGACAACCTGCCGGTGCTGGTTCCTGCCCTGCTTGCCCTGGGCGCTTTCACCGGCTTCTGTGCCGGGCTGCTCGGCGTCGGCGGAGGCATGATGATGGTGCCCTTCCTGACGCTGCTGTTCACCAGCCTGGGCTTTGCCGACGAGGCCATCGTCCATATGGCGATCGCCACCTCGATGGGCACCATCCTGTTCACCTCATTGTCGTCCGTGCGCGCGCACCACCAGCGCGGCGCGGTGCGCTGGCCGATCGTGCTGGCGCTGGCGCCGGGCATCGTGCTCGGCGGCATGATCGGCGGCGGCAAGGTGTTCGCGGCGCTCAAGACCAGCTGGCTGTCGCTGGCCTTTGCCGGCTTCGTCGGGTTTTCCGCGCTGCAGATGCTGCGCAACCGCCGCCCCAAGCCCGGCCGGCAGCTGCCCGGCTTTGCCGGCATGGCGGGCGCGGGCGGCGTGATCGGCTTCCTGTCCAGCCTGGTGGGCGCGGGCGGCGCCTTTGTCTCGGTGCCGTTCATGACCTGGTGCAACGTGCCGATCCACAACGCGGTGGCCACCTCGGCCGCGCTCGGCTTCCCGATCGCCGCGGCCAGCGTGGCCGGCTATGTCTGGAGCGGCTGGCAGATGCCGGGGCTGCCGGCGGGATCGCTCGGCTATCTCTACCTGCCGGCCCTGCTGGTGATCGCAGCGGCCAGCGTGATGACCGCGCCGCTGGGCGCGCGCACCGCGCACCGCATGGATGTGGGCCAGCTGCGCAAGGTCTTTGCCGTGCTGCTGCTGTGCCTGGCAAGCTATATGTTGTGGAAGGCCTGGCGGGCATTCTGACCCGGACGGGGGAGGCGCGCCCGCGCCGGCTTCGCAACAATCGTTTGCAATGTCGCGGAACGATCGGGCACCCGGGCACGTCTGATACCCATCACGTTTGAATGGGAGAACAAAATGAAACAATGGCTTGCCGCCACCCTGCTGGGCACCACCGCCATCGTCGCCTCGGCGCACGGTGGCCCCACTGAAACGCCGTCGGGCGTACTGTCGCTGAGCGCGCAGGCCGTCACCGAAGTGCCGACCGATATCGTGCACCTGACGCTTGCCGCGGAGCAGGAAGGCGCTGAACCGGCCGCGATTTCCTCGGGCCTGTCGACCAGGACGCAGGCCGTCATCACGCAGGCGCGCCGCGTCCAGGGCGTGACCGCCGAGTCGGGCGGCTTCACCATCCACCCCAACACCGACCGCAACGGCCGCATCAGCACCTGGCGCGGGCGTTCCGAAGTCATCCTGAAGTCGCGCGATTTCTCGGCCGTGTCCAAGCTTGCCGGCGAGCTGGCCAGCCAGATGCAGGTGCAGAACATCGCCTTCTCGCTGTCGCGCGAAGCGCGCGAGGCGGCCGAGGCCAAGCTGGCCGAGCAGGCCATCGCCTCGTTCCGCGGCAAGGCGCAGTCGACCACCAAGCTGTTCGGCTACAACAGCTACACCATCCGCGAAGTCAGCCTGAATGAAACCGGCGTGGTGCCGCCGATGCCGCGCATGTACGGTGCTGCCAAGGCCATGATGGCCGACGCTGCGGTGCCGGTGCCGGTTGAGGGTGGCAAGACGCAGGTGACGGTGTCGGTCAACGGCTCCGTGCAGATGCTGAAGTAAGACTTCCGCGCCCTGCGCGATCGCGCAGGGCGCGGGCCATCACGGCGCTCAGAGCGTCGCGAACTGCTCGCGCAGCACGTTCTTCTGCACCTTGCCCATGGTATTGCGCGGCAGCTCGTCCACCACGTGCACGCGCTTGGGCACCTTGAAGTTGGCGATGCGGCCCTTGAGCGTGCCGATCAGCGCCGCTTCGTCGATTTCCGAACCCGGCTTGCGCACCACCACCGCCACCACCGCCTCGCCGAAATCCGCGTGCGGCACGCCGATCACGGCGCTCTCGGCCACGCCTGGCATCTCGTCGATAAAGCTCTCGATTTCCTTCGGGTAGACGTTGTAGCCGCCCGAGATGATCAGGTCCTTGCTGCGTCCGACGATGCTCAGGTAGTTGTCCGGCACCGCGCGCGCGCCGGCCTGGCTGACAATGGCGCCGCCGAAGCGGCCGACGTCGCCGGTCTTGAACCAGCCGTCCTCCGTGAATTCTTCCCTGGTCTTCTCCGGCATGCGCCAGTAGCCCTTGAACACGTTCGGGCCCTGGACCTCGACATTGCCGATCTCGCCCGGCGCGCACGGCTGGCCTTCGCCATCGACCACGCGCACCGACACGCCCGGCAGCGGCATGCCGACGGTGCCGCCGGTGCGCTCGCCCAGCGCGGCATCGTACGGGTTGGACACCAGCATCACAGTCTCGCTCATGCCGTAGCGTTCCAGGATGGTATGGCCGGTGCGCTCACGGAAGGCATCAAAGGTCTCCAGCAGCAGCGGCGCCGAGCCGGACACGAACAGCCGCATGCGGCGGCAGGTGTCGTCGTCGAAGCGCGGCTCCTGCAGCATGCGCACGTAGTAGGTCGGCACGCCCATCATCACCGTGCAGCGCGGCAGGAATTTCAGCACCTGCGCCATGTCCAGCCTGGGCGCCCAGATCATCTTGGCACCGGCCAGCAGCGCGCCGTGCGAAGCCACAAACAGGCCGTGCACGTGGAAGATCGGCAGCATGTGCAGCAGCACGTCGTCGCTGCGCCAGCCCCAGAATTCATGCAGCGTCTGCGCATTGGAGGCCAGGTTGCGGTGCGTCAGCATCGCGCCCTTGCTGCGGCCGGTGGTGCCGGAGGTGTAGAGAATGGCGGCAAGGTCGTCATCCTGGCGTGCGACCGTCTCGAAGGCATCCGGCTTGCCCGCCGCGCGCGACAGCAGCGAGCCGCTGCGGTCGTCGTCCAGCGTAAAGACGTGGTTGACGCCGTGGCGGAACGCCACCTTGGACACCCAGCCGAAATTCTTGCTGCTGCACACCACCACCGACGGCTCGGCATTGCCGACGAAGTAGTCGATCTCTGCCTCCTGGTAGGCGGTGTTCAGCGGCAGGTAGACGTAGCCGGCGCGCAGCGTCGCCAGGTACAGGAACAGCGCTTCGGGGGACTTCTCCACCTGCACCGCCACGCGAGCGCCTTCGGGCAGCTGCAGCGAGGCCAGCAGGTTGGCCAGCTTGGCGGTGGCGCGGTCAAGGTCGTCCCAGCTGTAGTACAGCCCGTCATGGGTCTCGATGCAGCAGGCGGAGCGGTCGGCGGGGAAGCGGGATTCGAACAGGGCGAACAGATTGGCGTTCATGTCGGGGATCGAACGAAAGGCTAAGGAAAACGAAGAAAACGATCGCGTGGGGAAGCAGTCATTGCAGCGTGCCCTACTCCCCACGGAACTGCGGTGGCCGGCGCGCGAGGAAGGCGGCCACCCCTTCCGTGTGGTCCGCGCCTGCGGCGTAGGCAAAATGCGCGTCCAGCTCGGCGGGCGACAGCGGTGCCGGCAGCGGCGCCAGCCGGCGGATGGTGGCCTTGTTGATGCGGGCGGCGACGGGCGCGCCGGCGGCAATGCGGCGCACCGTAGCATCGACCTCCGCGGCCAGCGCGCCGGGCTCGACCACGCGCGTCAGCAGCCCTTTGTCGCGCGCCTCGGCGGCGTCGAAGACCCGGCCTTCCAGCAGGATTTCCAGCGCGGCGGCGCGGCCCGCCAGCGCCAGCAGGCCCTGCAGCTCACCGGGCGCCATCGGGAAGCCCAGGCGGTTGATCGGCACGCCGAAGCGGCTGTCCGAGGCGGCGATGCGCAGGTCGCAGTGGCTGGCGATTTCCAGTCCGCCGCCCACGCAGACGCCTTCGATCATCGCCACGGTGGGGTGCGTGCATTGCGCCACCGCCGCCAGTGCCGGCGCGATGGTGGCCATGTGGTAGTGGCGCACCGCGGCCTCGTCGGCGCGCTCTGCCGGGAACTCGGCGATGTCGGCGCCGGCGGCAAAGTGGCCGTCGGCACCGCGCACCACCACGCAGCGCAGCGAAGTATCGGCGGACAGGCGCGCAAAGCCCGCGGCCAGCTCGCGCCACATCTGCGCGGAAATGGCGTTGAGCTTGCCCGCGTGCGACAGTGTCACGGTGGCGGTGGTGCCCTGCGTGGCAAACAATACGGTGCCGCTCATCGCCGCACCCCCTTGCATCGGATCAGCGTTGACATGGCGCCCCGTCAGTCGATCTTGGCGCCGGACTGCTGCACCACCTGCGCCCAGCGGCGAATCTCGGCGTGCAGGAACTGCGCGAACTGCTCCTGCGTAAATGCCGGCGTCTCGGAGCCGTTGTTAAGCCAGACCTGCTTGAGCTCCGGCGTGTTCAGCGCCTTCTCGGTCTCTGCGTACAGGCGGTCGACGATCTCCTTGGGCGTGCCCTTGGGCACCCACAACGCATACCAGGTCGACACGTCATAGTTGGGCACGCCCGCCTCGGCCGCGGTCGGCACGTTGGGGAACGCCGCCGAGCGCTTGCTCGAAGCCACCGCCAGCGCCTTGATGCGGCCCGCGCGGATATGCTGCGCCGACGAGCCCAGGCCGTCGAACATCAGGTCGACCTGGCCCGCGATCAGGTCGGACAGCGCCGGGCCCGCGCCCTTGTAGGGGATGTGGGTGATGAAGGTCTTGGTCTGGAGCTTGAACAGCTCGCCCGCCAGGTGGTGCGACGAGCCGTTGCCGGCCGAACCGTAGTTCAGCTTGCCGGGGTTGGCCTTGGCGTAGGCAATCAGCTCCTGCAGCGTGTTGGCCTTGACGCGGTTGGTATTGATCACCACCACTTGCGGCGGCTGCGCGATCACCGTGACCGGGATGAAGTCCTTCTCGATGTCGTAGTCCAGCTTCTTGTAGAACGACGGCGCAATCGCGTGGTGCGCGCCGCCGATGAACACCGTATAGCCGTCCGGCGCGGCCTTGGCCGCAATACTGGCGCCGACCGTGCCGCCGGCGCCGCCGCGGTTGTCGATCACGAACTGCTTGCCGAGCTGCTTGGACAACTGCGCGGTCAGCGGCCGCGCAAAGGCGTCGGTGCCGCCGCCGGCGGGAAATGGCACGATCACGGTGACGGGCTTGGACGGCCAGGTGTCGGCATGCGCTGCTGGCGCGGCGAGCATTGCGCCGGCGCCGAGGCCGGCCAGGCCCAGGGCCATGCCCGTTGCGCGCGCGCACGCGGCCAGGCTGAACTGACGACGATTCATGGGTTGTCTCCTCTCTCTTCTGCGGAAAGTCAATCTGATGGCCGCGCGACACCGCCGCGGCGCGAAGTTACTGCATGGGTCCCGACCAAGAAATGCGGCGCGTCGGGCGCCGCGGGTACCAGGGCCTGTGCCGTGACCGGACCAGGATCACAGCAGCTTCCCGACGCTACGGCTGATGCGCGGGTTGCCGGCGCCCAGGCGTGCCAGATTGTCATCCAGCGCCTCGGGCACGTAAAGATAGTTGACCATCATGCCGCAGCTCTGGCTGCGGCCTTTGCGCGACAGGTCGGCGCCCCAGTTCAGCCGCTCCACGCAGGCCCCGTTGCCCAGGTGGAAGCGCGCCACCGGATCGGCCGGCATCGACTGGTTGCGTTCGCGCACCAGGAAATGCGCGGCCAGGGTCATGGCGGTATCGCGGATCATGGTATCGGCGGCGTCCGGCACCAGCGCCTCCAGCCACCCGGCGCCGTCCGCGGGCGCCTTGCCGTGGCGCTCGCTCCAGCGCGCCAGGCGCTTGTCGCCCAGCACGCGCGCAACGGCATCGCCATCCTGCTTGCGCAGCCAGTCGGCAAACCCGGGGATCGGCGAAAGCGTGGCGAATTGATTCACTTTTGGAAATTCACGCTGGACTTCCTCGATCACGCGCTTGAGCAGGAAGTTGCCGAAGCTCACGCCGCGCAGGCCCGCCTGCGTATTGCTGATCGAATAGAAGATGGCCCACTTGACGCGGCGCAGGTCTTCCAGCGGCGCGGCCTCATCCAGCAATGTATGGACATTGGCCGCCATCTCCGGCGCGAATGCCACCTCGACAAAGATCAGCGGCTCGCGCGGGATGCGCGGGTGGAAGAACGCATAGCAGCGGCGGTCGGAATCAAGGCGGTTGCGCAGGTCGGTCCATGAGGCGATCTCATGCACGGCCTCGTAGCGGATCAGCTTTTCCAGCAGCGATGCCGGCGAATCCCAGGTGATCGGCTGCAGCTCCAGCAGGCCCACGTCGAACCAGTTGGAGAACAGCGCCTCGAGGTCTTCGTCAAGCGGGCGCAGGCCCGGCATGCGGCGCTGCCAGCGCAGCATGTCGGCGCGCAGCTGGATCAGGAAGTGCAGGCCGCAGGCGCTGTTGCCGCGCTGGCCATGCAGCGCGGCCAGCCGCTTGAAGAAGCGGATGCGCGCATTGGACAGGGCCTGGGCCAGGCCCGAAGGCCCGGCCTGCGCGCGGGCGGCGCGCGCGCCCTTGTCGCCGTCGGCCCCGGCGTCTTCACTGCCCTTGCCGCCGCCGCTGCTGGCGACTTCGGCCAGCACCGCCAGCATGCCGCGCCGGGTGGCCTCGCCGGCGGCTTCATACTCGGCCTGCCACGCCTGCGCGGCAGCATTGGCGGCGCCATCGGTCAGGCGCGCGTCGAAGCAAAGCCGCAACTGCTCGCGCTGGCGGCGCACCGCGCGCGGCGGCAGCGGCGCCTCGCCGTCGGCCGGCGTGGCGGCGGCGGCCGCCTTGGGGCTGGCCTTGGCGTCGCCCTCGCCCTTGCGTCCCCACCAGCGGCCCAGCCGCGACAGGAACTTGGAACCTGCCGGCTCGCTTTCGCCCAGCGGCGCACTGATCTTCTGGTCACCCGTGTCGAAGGAATTCATGCGGTACCTGCCTTGATGCATCGATCGGAACGTAGGAAAAACATCGGACTGGGGTTGCGGCGCCGCGGCTACTCTTCGCCGCCGGCCACGCGCAGCACCGGCGGCGCGCGCACGGCCTGGGCCGCGGCCGCCCCGGCGGTGGCACCGGCATCCAGCGTCTTGAGCGCCGCGCGCTGGCGCAGCAGGTGGGTCTTCATCATCGCCTCGGCGCCTTCGGGGTCGCGGGCCTTGAGCGCGGCGAACACGGACATGTGCTCGGCGCAGGATTCCTGGATCCGGCCCGGCAGCTTCAGGCTTTTGTGGCGCGACAGCCGCAGCACCTTGCGCAGGTCGCTGATCAGGCCCGACAGCCAGCGGTTGCCGGCCAGCCGCTGGATCGATTCGTGGATCTGGAAGTTGGTTTCGTAATAGGCATCGATGTCACCTGACTGAGCGTAGCGCGCCAGGTCGGCATGCAGGCCGTCCAGCGCGTCCAGGTCGGCGCGCGTGGCGTTGCGCGCCGCCTCATAGGCGCAGCGCCCTTCCAGCAGTGCCATCAGCGGGAAGATCTCATCCAGGTCCTGCTCGGATAGTTCATTGACGAAGCAGCCGCGGCGCGGCTCCAGCCGCACCAGGCCTTCGGCGGCCAGCACCTTGAGCGCCTCGCGCAACGGCGTGCGCGAGATGCCGAGTGTTTCGGCCATCGCGCTCTCGTCGATCCATGCGCCGGGCACCAGCGTATGCGCGTCGATCATGGCGCGCAGCCGGTCTGCCACTTCCAGGTACAACGCCTGCTGGACGATGCGCATGCTTCCCCCGGGGTCGGATGGCGTGACCGATGCGTCCCGGCCACGATCTGGCATCGGTCAGGGCAGATGCGCCCCTAGCCATAATTCATAATTATGGATTAGGACGCAAACGGTACAAGGGATTTCGATGCTGCGCTGCAAACAAGCCGGAGCGATTGGTGTCTGGTGGTTGACCGGCGAGGTGCGGTCTGTGGTGTGCGGCGTGGAGTACGGTATGAGGTGCGGCGGGCGTTTCCATGCCTCCCTGCAAGGAAACGCCCGCGCCTGAAAATACTGCAGCACTGCTTTTCATCGTCGGCGGGTACTTTCAAAAGTATCCACCGCGTGGGTCCATGGATTGCCGACGCTGGCCCTGCGCCCCCCTTTTTGAAACGCGCTTGACGCGCGGATTTTCCCGTCGCCCTGGCTGTACGTGAAGTGCCGGCAAGTGTGGCCTCTCAGCCGTCACTCCCTCCCTGGCACCTCCGTTGGCGGCTGTGGCTTGCCGCTCATCTTTGTAACAATCAAGATAGCGATTTACGTGCCAGCGTGACTAAGTCACTGATTTTATTGGCAACACGCATTCTGAAGTTGTTACAGGATACGTCTAGTGTAACAGGATGTTTCTGGAGTGTTACGAGGGTTTTCCCACATTTTCTTATGCGCCTGCCCGCCTGGCGGCAATGGCATATGCAGATTGTGCCGTGGTCGCTATTTATCAGTGCGAGAATGTGAGCGCATCGCCGCAAATGCCCGATCTAAAGTGGTTGCATTCCTGAAACTGCGGCCAAGGCCGCAATCCTGACTGTCGCTTTCCACACACACTGGAGCTCCGCCATGCAAGCTGGCAGCGATTTCACCCTGGCCGGCACCCCGGCAAACGAAGCGCCGGCGCCTGCCGAGCCGCGCTACGCCGTGCCGCGGCCGCTGGGCCTGTCCTTTACCGGATCGGGTTCGGAGTACTTCCGTATCTGGATCGTCAATGCCCTGCTGACCATCGTCACCTTCGGCATCTATTCGGCCTGGGCCAAGGTGCGCACGCTGCAGTATTTCTATCGCAACACGCGGCTCGACGGCGCGAGTTTTGACTACCACGGCAAGCCGTCCGCGATCCTGAAGGGCCGTGCCATCGTGTTCGCGCTGGTGTTTGCCTTCCAGCTCGCCTCGACGGTCTCGCCCTTCCTTGCGCTGGCGATGCTGGTGGCGCTGCTGGCGGTGTTCCCCCTGTTGCTGGTGCGCTCGTTGCGTTTCCGCATGGCCAACTCCAGCTACCGCGGCCTGCGCTTCGCCTTCACCGGCGGCGATGCCGAGGCCTACAAGGTGTTCGTGCTGTGGCCGCTGGCCGCAGTGGCCACGCTGGGCCTGCTGGGGCCGCTGGCGCACCAGCGCTTCAAGCGCTACCAGCACAACCACACCCGCTTCGGCACCGCACCGTTTGCCTTCCACGCCGACGCGGGCGATTTCTACGGCGTCTACCTGCGTGCCTTCGGCGTGATGGTCGCGCTGGTGGCGGCCGCGGCGCTGGCCGGCTTCGTGCTGGGCGCGACCGCGTCGGGCAAGGCGGGCATGGTGCTGTCGTTCAGCATCGGCGTGGGCGGTTTCTACCTGGCGCTGCTGGCCGTCAGCCCTTACGTGATGGCGCGCTTGCAGAATGTCGTGTGGAGCCACACCACGCTGGCGCCGCATGCGTTCCGCAGCGAGGTGGGGGCCGGCCGCATGGTCTTTATCTTCGTCACCAACCTGATCGCCATCGCGCTGACGCTGGGCCTGTACCTGCCGTTCGCGCGGGTGCGTTCGGCGCGCTACCGGCTCGAATGCGTAACCATGCTGGCGGCGGGCCCGCTCGACACCTTCGTGGCCGGCGAGGCGCAGCAAGTGGGTGCGCTGGGCGATGCGGCAGTAGACTGGTACGACATCGACATCGCGCTCTGAGCACGCCGTGCGCTGACCCGGCCCGCACCATGATCCCAGTCACCTTCTTCGATGGCCGCTCGTCGCGCGCGCATCCGGCCACGCTGGCCGTTGAAGCGCAGCAGGCCGTGCTGCGCGACGACTCCGGCGCCGAGCTGCGGCGCGCGCCGCTGTCGGACGTGCGCGTGTCCGAGCGCGTGCGCCGCGCGCCGCGGCTGGTCACCTTTGCCGACGGCGCCTTCTGCGAGATCACCGACCACGCCGCCTTCGACCACATGCTGGCCGCGACCGGCCATCGCGACAGCCTGGTGGCGCGCGCGCAGAACAGCTGGCGCCTGGCCGGCCTGGCCGTGGCGGCGCTGGTGGCGGTGCTGGTGCTGGGCTATTACGTGCTGCTGCCGTGGGGCGCCGGCATGATGGCGCGCGCGGTGCCGCCCGAGGTGGAGGCCCATCTCGGCAAGCTGACGCTGGCGAGCCTGGACAATGGCATGGTCAAGCCGACGCAGCTCCCGCCCGCGGAGCAGCAACGCATCCGCTCGGGCTTCGCGGCGCTGAAGCGCCCGCGCGATACCGTCCACGATTACCAGATCCTGTTCCGCCAGGGCGGCGAGATCGGCGCCAATGCGCTGGCGCTGCCGGGCGGCACCATCGTGGTCACCGACGAGCTGGTCGGCCTGGCCGGCACCGGCGCCGGCATGATGGGCGTGCTGGCCCATGAAGCCGGCCATGTCGCCAACCGGCACGGCTTGCAGCAGGTGATCCAGGGGTCGGCGCTGGCCGCGCTGTCGGCCTATCTGTTCGGGGATATCTCGACGGTGCTGGCCGGTGTGCCGGCCGCGATCCTGACGCTGCGCTATTCACGCGACCACGAGCGCGAGGCCGATGCCTTCGCGATCGAGGTGATGCAGCGCAACGGCCTGCCGCCCGCGGCGCTGGCCGATGTGCTGGTCAGGCTGGACCACCGGCGCGGTGCGGCGTCGGACGCCGAGCCGGAACGCGGCCAGGACTTCATGTCGACCCACCCGCAAACGCAGGCGCGCATCGACGCCTTGCGCCGCGCCGGCAGATAGCGCGGGCCGGAGGAACTCAGGCCGCCGGCTGCGATGCGCCGGCGCCGGGCTGGCGCCGGTAGGCCCAGACCACCATGGCGATGCCGGCCAGGATCATCGGCAGGCTCAGCCACTGGCCCATCGACAGCTTCAGCGCCAGCAGGCCCAGGAAGTTGTCGGGCTCGCGCGCGAATTCCGCGGCAAAGCGGAAGGCACCATAGCCGATCAGGAATACCCCCGACACCGCGCCCATCGGCCGCGGCTTGCGCGCGAATAGCCACAGGATGATGAACAGCGCCACCCCCTCGCCGGCAAACTGGTACAGCTGCGACGGATGGCGCGGGATGTTGTCGCCCGCCTGCGGGAAGATCATGCCCCACGGCAGATCGGTGGCGCGGCCCCACAGCTCGCCGTTGATGAAGTTGCCGATGCGTCCGGCGGCCAGCCCGCAGGGGATCATCGGCGCGATGAAGTCGGTCACCTCCATCCAGTGGCGCCGGCGCAGCTTGCCGAACAGCCACATCGCCACGATCACGCCCAGGAAGCCGCCATGGAAGGCCATGCCGCCTTCCCACACCTTGAGGATCTCGAACGGATGGGCCAGGTAGTACGACGGCTTGTAGAACAGCACATAGCCCAGCCGCCCGCCCAGGATCACTCCCAGCACGCCGAAGAACAGCATGTCGTCCAGGTCGCGCGTGGTCCAGCCCTTGGCCGCGATATGCGGCTGGCGGATGCGCAGGCGCCCGAAGCCCAGGAACATGATGAACCCGGCCAGGTACATCAGCCCGTACCAGCGGATGGCAAGCGGGCCCAGGTGGATGGCAACCGGGTCGAACTGGGGATGAATCAGCATGTTGGCGTGAATGGAGGTTGTAAAGGCCGCGGCCTGCGTATTGTCAGTGGCCTCGGTGACATTGGTGACGTGTCAGCGAGGGGCGGGCCCGGCTGCGCCCGCTTCTTGCGCGAGCGCGGTCGCAATATCGATGAACGAGCGCAGCACCGGCGCCACGCCGGCGGACGCGCCGTCGCGCCAGACCAGCCCGGTCTCGATCTGCGGGCCGGTCTCGCGCAGCGCCAGGTACGACACCCCGGTGCGGCGAAGGTTGCACAGCGACGCCGGCACCAGCGCCACGCCCATGCCCGCCGACACTAGGCTGACGATGGTCTGCATCTGGATGGCTTCCTGCGCGATCACAGGCACCAGGCCCTCGCGCGCATAGTAGCCCGTAATGATGTCATAAAACGCCGGCGCGCTTCGGCGCGGGAAGATGATCAGCGGTTCATGGGCCGCCTCGCGCAGCGAGACCGTATTGTCGCCCGCCAGCCCCCCGCCCGCCGGCCGCCAGCCGTCGGGCACGGCCAGCACCAGCGGCTCGCTCACCAGCGGCAGGTAGGCCAGCCCGTGCGGCATGGCCGGCAGCTGCGGGCGGATCACCAGGCCGGCATCGATCGCGCCCTCCATCAACGCCTCGAGTTGCACGTCGCTGGTGGCCTCCCGCAGCTGCAGCTGCACCTCCGGGTGGCGGGCGCGAAAGCGCCGCAGCAGGTCGGGCAGGATGCCGTAGTCGGCCGTGCTGACAAAGGCCAGCGACAGCGACCCCACCTCGCCGCGCGCCAGCCGCTGCGCCAGCCCGGGCAGCGCCGCGGCGTCGGCCAGCACGCGCCGCACCTCGGGCAGCCACTGCTGGCCGGCCGGCGTCAGCGCCACCGAGCGCCGCGTACGCGCGAACAGCTGCACGCCGATTTCCTCTTCCAGCGCCTGGATCTGCTGCGACAAGGGCGGCTGCGTCATCGACAGGCGCCCTGCCGCGCGGCCGAAATGCAACTCTTCCGCCACTGTGACGAAGTAACGCAACTGACGCAGGTCCAAACGCGCTCCTGATATGTTTTTCGACTCAATAAAGGTCAAATAATATATTTGACACTCCAAAACGCAAGCGTCATTCTTTGGCCCACAACATCGCCGCCGTGCGTTCGTGCAGCCTTCGGGCGCGGCGCGGCACCGAAGATCCCCCGGAGATTCCCCACCATGGCATTCAACAAACGCTCGCAGAACATCACGCAAGGCGTGGCGCGTTCGCCCAACCGTTCGATGTACTACGCACTCGGCTACCAGAAGGAAGACTTCGACAAGCCGATGGTGGGCATCGCCAACGGCCACTCGACCATCACTCCCTGCAACGCCGGCCTGCAGCGCCTGGCCGATGCCGCCATCGACGCCATCAAGGCGTCCGGCGCCAACCCGCAGGTGTTCGGCACGCCGACCATCTCGGACGGCATGTCGATGGGCACCGAGGGCATGAAGTACTCGCTGATCTCGCGCGAAGTCATCGCCGACTGCATCGAGACCGCCGCGCAGGGCCAGTGGATGGACGGCGTGGTCGTGATCGGCGGCTGCGACAAGAACATGCCGGGCGGCATGATCGCGCTGGCGCGCACCAACGTGCCGGGCATCTACGTCTACGGCGGCACCATCAAGCCGGGCAACTGGAAGGGCAAGGACCTGACCATCGTGTCGTCGTTCGAAGCCGTGGGCGAATTCACCGCCGGGCGCATGAGCCAGGAAGACTTCGAAGGCGTGGAAAAGAACGCCTGCCCCTCCACCGGGTCGTGCGGCGGCATGTACACCGCCAACACCATGAGCTCGTCGTTCGAGGCGCTGGGCATGTCGCTCTTGTATTCGTCGACCATGGCCAACCCCGACCAGGAAAAGGTCGACAGCGCCGCCGAATCGGCGCGCGTGCTGGTGGAAGCCGTCAAGCAGGACATCAAGCCGCGCGACATCATCACGCGCAAGTCGATCGAGAACGCGGTGGCGCTGATCATGGCCACCGGCGGCTCGACCAACGCCGTGCTGCACTACCTGGCCATCGCCCACGCCGCCGAAGTGGAATGGACCATCGACGACTTCGAGCGCATCCGCCGCAAGGTGCCGGTGATCTGCAACCTGAAGCCGTCGGGCCAGTACGTGGCGACCGACCTGCACAAGGCCGGCGGCATTCCGCAGGTCATGAAGATCCTGCTCAAGGCCGGCATGCTGCATGGCGACTGCCTGACCATCACCGGCCGCACGCTGGCTGAAGAACTGGAAAACGTGCCCGACACCCCGCGCGCCGACCAGGACGTGATCCTGCCGATCGAGAAGGCGCTGTACAAGGAGGGCCACCTGGCCATCCTGAAGGGCAACCTGGCCGAAGAAGGCGCGGTCGCCAAGATCACCGGCCTGAAGAACCCGGTCATCACCGGCCCGGCACGCGTGTTCGAAGACGAGCAAAGCGCGATGGAAGCCATCCTGGCCGACAAGATCAACGCCGGCGACATCCTGGTGCTGCGCTACCTCGGCCCCAAGGGCGGCCCAGGCATGCCGGAAATGCTGGCCCCGACCTCGGCCATCATCGGCAAGGGACTGGGCGAGTCGGTCGGCTTTATCACCGACGGGCGCTTCTCGGGCGGCACCTGGGGCATGGTGGTCGGCCACGTGGCGCCGGAAGCGTACGTGGGCGGCACCATCGCGCTGGTGCAGGAAGGGGATTCGATCACCATCGACGCGCACAAGCTGCTGCTGCAGCTGAACGTGGCGGATGAAGAGCTGGCCAGCCGCCGGGCCAACTGGAAGCAGCCGGCGCCGCGTTATACGCGTGGGGTGCTGGCGAAGTTCTCCAAGCTGGCGTCAACGGCGAGCAAGGGTGCGGTGACGGACTGATTTTCAGCCGCGCTGATGCAAAAAAGCCTGCGAGCAATCGCAGGCTTTTTTGTTTGCCGACGTCTGTCGAGCCCCGCCGGTTCGCTCCAGCCCTTCAGCCGCCGTTAATCCGCCCCCGGCGTCTTCTCGATCTCCTCCAGCGTCGCATCCAGCCATTCCACCAGCCGCGCCTCCAGCGACTGCGTCAACTCGCTGGCCAGTTGCGCCGTCAGCGGCGCCAGCCGCGACTGCAGCGTGGCTTCGGTATGGGCCGCCACGACCTGCGGCCATTCGGTGCGAAAGCGCATCATCACGCGCGTCAGCAACTCGGTGCGCACAGCGCGCAGGTCGTCTTCGCCCGGGGCGCCGGTATCTGCCGGCATCGTCGATGCCGGCGCGGCGCCCTCGTCCGCCACGGCGTCGCCGGTATCGCCGACATGCATGACCAGGCCCGAATCGGCCATGCCGAAGGTATCGATCACGCCCTCTGGCGAAGCGGCAGCCGGCGCTGCTGCCCCTGCGTCCGGCAGTTCGAACACCTCGGTCAGCAGCGGGATGCTGTCGTTCGGATCGAGCCGCGGGATCACCCGCGAGGTGGTGCGTTCGCTCATGCGGCGTCTCCCTTGGGCTGGCCGATGTCGTGGTGCGTCAGCGGATAGCCGCGTTCGCGGTAGAAACGGTAGCGCTGGCGGCCGGCCTCGCGCGCGGCATCGCCCGCGCCCACCACCTCGATCAGGCGTTCAAAGCTGGCGAACTGCGCCGGGGCCTGGTCGGCCAGGTTGATCAGCAGCTGGTGGTGCGGCACGCCTTCGGTGGTGGCGGCCAGCAGGATCGGCGTGACCGCCGCATTGGGGCTTTCCAGCCCGCAATGCGGCAGGAAGTCCAGCGCGGAGAAGGTCCACAGGCGCGCATCCAGGTCCGCCAGCTGCGCCGGCGCCCCGTGGATCACCACCTTCTGCCCGGCGCCGTAGGCCTTGCGGACCAGCCGGCAGACATAGCCGAGCACGTCCGGCACGTTGCTGTGGAAATCGATGCGCGTCATGGACCCTTGCTGCCTCTGTTGCCTGCCGCCGCTGCCATCAGGCCGCGCGGTCCATCAGGAACTGCGCCAGCAGCGGCACCGGGCGGCCGGTGGCCCCCTTGGCCGCGCCGCTCTTCCAGGCGGTGCCGGCGATGTCCAGGTGGGCCCAGTCGTACTTCTCGGCAAAGCGCGACAGGAAGCACGCCGCCGTCACGCTGCCGGCCGGGCGGCCGCCGATATTGCCCATGTCGGCAAAGTTGGACTTGAGCTGGTCCTGGTATTCGTCGTCCAGCGGCATGCGCCAGGCGGTGTCCATGGCGCGGCGGCCGGCCTGCAGCAGGCCATCGGCAAGCGCGTCGGAGCGCGCGTACAGGCCGCTGTTGACATGGCCGAGCGCGATGATGCAGGCACCCGTCAGCGTGGCCACGTCGATCACCGCGGCCGGCTTGAAGCGCTCTACGTAGGTTAGCGCGTCGCACAGGATCAGGCGGCCTTCGGCGTCGGTGTTCAGGATCTCGATGGTCTGGCCGGACATGCTGGTGACCACGTCGCCCGGCTTGGTGGCGATGCCGCTGGGCATGTTCTCGCAGGTCGGCACCACGGCGATGACGTTGAGCTTCAGGCCCATCTCGGCCACGGCCTGGATCGTGCCCAGCACCGAGGCGGCGCCGCACATGTCGTACTTCATCTCGTCCATGCCCTCGCCCGGCTTGAGCGAGATGCCGCCGGTATCGAAGGTGATGCCCTTGCCCACCAGCACCACCGGGGCCTGCTTGGCACCGGCGCCGTCGTAGCGCAGCACGATGAACTGCGGCGGCTCTTCGCTGCCCTTGGTCACGGCCAGGAAGGCCCCCATGTTCAGGGCCTCGATCTGCTTGCGGCCCAGCACCTCGGCCTTGAGCTTGTGGCGCTTGGCAATGCCGCGCGCGGTATTGGCCAGGTAGGTCGGCGTGCAGATATTGGACGGCAGGTTGCCCAGGTCGCGCGTCAGCTCCATGCCGTTGGCGATGGCGGTGCCGCGCACCACGGCCTGGGTGGCGGCGCGGGCATCCCCGCTGTCGACCGCGATCACGACCTTGCGCAGCGACGACTTGTCGTTGCCGTTGGGCTTGCCGTTGGCATTGGCGCGCTTCAGGCCCGGATGGCGCTCCAGCAGGCGATAGCCGGCTTCGCGCACCAGCGTGATGGTGGTGATCACGCCCCAGGCGACATCGCGCTGCTGCGGCGCCTGTTGCGCCAGGCACCACAGGGCCGAGGCGGCACGCGTGGACGACAAGGCACGCACGGCGGTGCGGACCGCGTCGGCAAAGGCCTTGTCGCTGAAATCGGCTTCCTTGCCCAGGCCCACCAGCAGCACGCGCGCGGCGCCCACGCCGGCCACCTCATGCAGCATCAGCTGGGTGCCGCGCTTGCCTTCGAAGTCGCCCTGCTTGACCAGCCGCCCCACCAAGCCCTTGGTGGCCACATCCAGTGCCTTGGCCACGCCGGCCAGGTTCTGGCCTTCGAACAGGCCGACCACCAGGCAGTCAGTCTTGGTCGCCAGGAAACCATTTTGGCCGGCTTTGCTCCAATCCAAGGCTTTTGTGCTAAATTCCATCGCGCTTCCTTCCAGGGGCTCGTTAGACACGAAAGCCTCCATTATCCGCGATTTTTATCCCGCGACCTGCCGCCGCTGATACGCCCCGGCCACGCTGACAGCTTGTTGTGCTGCCAGCCAGCTGTTCTGCCAGGCACCTCGCACGGCACATCGCCCGCTCCGGCCGGCAGCCCGGAACCGAACCCGCATGATCCTTCAACAAGCCCTGCGACGCGAGCTTGCCTACACCGCCGGGGCGGTGTTCCTGGTGATGCTGACCTTCATGCTCACGTCGCTCGTGATCCGCATCCTGGGGATGGCCGCCAACGGCAAGGCCAGCCCCAACGACGTGCTGATGCTGATCGGCCTGGCCACCATCGGCTACCTGTCGATCCTGCTGTCGGCCACGCTCTTCATTTCCACCCTGATCGTGCTGACGCGCTGGTACAAGGACTCGGAGATGGTGGTGTGGTTCTCGGCCGGCATCTCGCTGCGTGACCTGGTCAAGCCGGTGCTGCAGTTCGCCGCACCCTTCGTCGTGCTGGCGCTGCTGCTGGGCATGTTTGCCTGGCCCTGGGCCAACCAGCAGAGCGCGCTGTTCCGCGACCGCTTCGAGCAGCGCGGCGTGATGTCGATGATTGCCGCGGGGCGCTTTATCGAGCCGGCCAAGGCCAACTACGTGCTGTTCATCGAGGGCATGGATGCCGACATGAAGTATGCGCGCAATGTCTTCGTCGCCAACTCCGAGGCCGACAAGATCGGCGTGGCACTGGCGCACCAGGGCAAATTCGAGACCATGCCCAACGGCGACCGCCTGGTGGTGATGGAAAACGGCCGCCGCTACTCGGGCACGCCCGGCCAGATCGACTACCGCATCGTTGAATTTGGACGCTACGCGGTCAAGGTGGACAACAAGCCGCCCGAGTCCGAGGCCGACCAGCCGCCCAAGAGCCGCGACACCATCGACCTGATCCGCAACCCCACGCGCGAAAACCTGGGCGAGCTGGTGTGGCGCATCTCGCTGCCGATCCTGGCCTTCAACTTCGTCATGATCGCGATCCCGCTGGCCTACGTGAACCCGCGCCTGGGCCGCTACACGCCGCTGGTGTTCGCGGTGCTGATCTACCTGACCTACAGCAACCTGATCAACCTGTCGCAGTCCTGGGTGCGCTCGGGTGCGATCCCGTTCTGGCTGGCGTGGTGGCCGATCCACCTGGTGGTGTTCGTGGGGGCGCTGCTGCTGTTCCGCTACCGCCAGAACCGCAGCCTGGGCGGCTGGCGCGCCGTGTTCGGCCTGCGCAGGCGCGATGCCGCGGCCACCGGAGGCCGGGCATGAGGATCCTGCGTGTTTATGAACGCTACTTCGGCCGGCTGGTCTATGGCGTGTTCGCCTTTATCCTGTTCGCGGTGCTGTCGCTGTTTGTGTTCTTCGACATGCTCAACGAGCTGGAGAGCGTCACCAACCAGTACACCTCGCTGATCGCGCTGTTCCACGTCCTGCTGCAGGCGCCCACGCGGGTGTATGAGGTGCTGCCGATCGCGGTGCTGATCAGCGCGATCTACGTGTTCTCACAGCTGGCCAGCCAGTCCGAGTACACCATCTTCCGCGTGGCCGGCCTGAATACGCGCCAGGCGCTGTTCTCGCTGTTCAAGCTGGCGGTGCCGCTGGCCATCGTGACCTTTATCTTCGGCGAGTTCATCGGTCCCCGCGCCGAGCAGTACGCGCAGAAGATCAAGCTCGAGGCAATCGGCGCAACCGTGTCGTCGGGCTTCCGTTCGGGCGTCTGGGTCAAGGACCGCGACAAGGATGCCGCCACCGGCGGCGGCGAGATCACCCGCTTCGTCAACGTGGCGGGGTTGCGGCCGGACCAGACCATCACCGGCATCACCATGTACGAGTTCGACCCGCAATACCGCCTGCGCTTGATCCGCGTGGCGCAGGAGGGGCGCTACCAGGGTGGCCAGTCGTGGGAACTGCAGGGCGTCAACGAGACCCGCTTCATCGAGCTGGCGCCCGCGGCGCAGGGAGCGAAGCCGGCACGCGATGCGCTGGCCCCGGATTTCCGTGCCGAGCAGGTCAAGTTCCCGCGCGTGACCATGCATTCCGAGCTGACGCCGCAGATCCTGTCGGTGCTGCTGGTGACGCCTGAGCGCATGTCGACGCTGGACCTGTTCCGCTATATCCGCCACCTGCGTGACAACAAGCAGGACACGCAGCGCTATGAGATCGCCTTCTGGAAGAAGGTGATCTACCCGCTGACACTGTTCGTGATGGTGGCGCTGGCCCTGCCCTTCGCCTACCTGCACGCCCGTGCCGGCGCCGTCGGCGTCAAGGTGTTCGGGGGCATCATGCTGGGGCTGTCGTTCCACTTGTCGAACACGCTGTTCTCGCACGTCGGCCTGCTGCATACGTGGCCGCCGATCATCTCGGCGCTGGTGCCAGGCACGCTCTACCTGATGGTGGCGCTGCTGGCGCTGCGCTGGGTGGACCGGCACTGAGGGGCGGGCTGCCATGACCGCCTCCGCCCGGGCCCTGGTCTTGTTCGCGCATGGCGCGCGCGATGCGCGCTGGCGCGAGCCGTTCGACCGCCTGCAGCAGAAGGTGGCCGCTGCCCTGCCCGGGTGCGAGGTGCGGCTGGCGTTCCTGGAACTGATGACGCCCGCGCTGCCCGACGCGCTCGCCGACCTGGCAACGCGCGGCGTGTCCGACGCCACCGTGGTGCCGGTGTTCCTGGGCCAGGGCGGCCACCTGCGGCGCGACCTGCCGGCCTTGCTCGACCAATGCCGGCAAGCGCATCCCGGGCTGAGCATCCATTGCGCGACGGCAGCAGGCGAGGCCGATGCGGTGCTCGATGCGATGGCGGCGTACTGCGTTGCCTCAATGCCCGCAAGCGGCCAGCCCTGAGCAGAAACATGGCCCCCGATGACAAAAGCCCTGTACCGGCATGCCGGTACAGGGCTTTTTTTCTAGTGGTGCGTAGTGCGCTCAGGCAGCGCGCGGCGCCTGCACGACGGTTTCGTCCACGCCTTCGCGCGGTGTTTCGGTAGCCCGCGCAGCCAGCGCCGCCCCGATCATCAGCAGGCTCGGCTGCACCGGATCGATCCACGCCGCGGCCTCGCCCGCTGCCATCCGGCCCAGCGTGAATTCACGACTACGCTGCCGCGGCGTGCTGGCGGCTTCCACCACCCACGCCGGCGTGGACGCCGGCTTGCCATGCGCGATCAGCTGCGCGGCAATCGACGCCGCCTGGTCGCGGCCCATGTAGTAGACCAGCGTATCGGCCTTGACCGCGGCTTCGATATCGGCCGAGCCGTCACCATCCGCAGCCTTGGCCTGCGTGGCAAACGCCACGCTGCGCGACACACCCCGCTTGGTCAGCGGCTTGCCAATCGCCGAAGCGGCCGCCAGCGCCGCCGTGATGCCCGGCACCACTTCATACTCGATGCCGGCCGCTTCCAGCGCCTGCAGCTCCTCGTCGGCACGCCCGAACAGCATCGGATCGCCGCCCTTCAGGCGCACCACGCGTTCGTACTTGCTGGCCAGGTCGACGATCTGCCGGTTGATGAACAGCTGCGCGGTGGAACGCTGCCCGCAGCGCTTGCCCACCTCGACCAGCTCGGCCTGCGGACACCAGGCCAGCATCTCCGGCGACACCAGTGCATCATGCAGCACCACCTGGGCTTCGCCCAAAAGCCGTGCACCACGCACCGTAATGAGGTCTGCCGCACCGGGGCCTGCCCCGATCAGGAACACCTTGCCGTAAGTCTTCTGCGCCTGCTTGTTCATCTCCGGTCCCTTTCCTGTCGTTACCGATCAGGAGAACGCACGGATCATGCCCGCGGCCACCGTGTGGTTGGTCGCTTCGTCGATCAGCACGAAGGCGCCCGTTGCCGGGTTGTCGCCATAGGCATCGCACACGATCGGCTTCTGCAGCGAGATCTGCACCGAACCGATATCGTTCAGGCGGATATCGTGGCGGCCGGTCTCGTGCGACAGGGTGTGCACGTCCAGCACGCGGTCCACCGCCGACACGCGCGCAAACACGCTGGCCGTGGTGTGCTTGAGCACGTACTTGCGCGCCGGGTTCAGCGATTCGTCGTCGAACCAGCACAGGTCGGCCTGCAGCTTCTTGGCCGGCGCGGTGGCGGCATCGGCGGCGACGAACATGTCACCGCGTGATACATCCACGTCCTCGGACAGGCGCACGGTGACCGTGTCGCCGACATTGGCAGATTCGGCGGCGCCGTTGGGCGTCAACACTTCGGCCACCACGGCCTCGCGGTTGGCGGGCAGCACGCGCAGCTTCTGGCCCACGCGCACGGTGCCGGCTTCGATGCGGCCGGCATAGCCGCGGAAGTCGTCCGACTGCGAACCGTCCTGGCGGATCACCAGCTGCACCGGGAAACGCAGCGCGGCGTCATCCTCGGGCGCGGCCTCTTCCACCGGCAGTTCTTCCAGCAGCGGCAGCAGCGGCTCGCCCTGGTACCAGGCCATGGCATCGCTCTCGTGCACGATGTTGTCGCCGCGCAGCGCCGACACCGGCACGTAGCGCACATCCTTCAGGCCCAGTTGCTCGGCCAGTTCGGTGTAGGCGGTGCGGATCTCGTTGAAGCGCTGTTCGCTGTAGTCGACCAGGTCCATCTTGTTGATGGCGACGATCACGTGCCGGATCTCAAGCAGCTTCAGGATCGCCGAGTGGCGCTTGGTCTGCGCCAGCAGCTCGACACGGCCGTTGGTGACGGTGACGCGGGTGGCATCGACCAGCACGATGGCCGCGTCCGCGGTCGAAGCGCCGGTGACCATGTTGCGGGTGTACTGCTCATGCCCCGGCGTATCCGCGATGATGAACTTGCGGCGCGCCGTCGAGAAGTAGCGGTAGGCCACGTCGATGGTGATGCCCTGCTCGCGCTCGGCCTCCAGGCCGTCGGTCAGCAGCGAGAAGTCGATCTGCTCGCCGGCGGTGCGCTTGTTCTTGGCGTTGGCCAGCGCGGTCAGCTGATCGGACAGCACGGCCTTGCTGTCATATAGCAGGCGGCCGATCAGCGTGCTCTTGCCGTCGTCGACGGAGCCGGCGGTGATGAAGCGCAGCAGGCCTTGATGAGTTGCTTGGTGAGTCATGTTGAATTCCTTTGCTGCGTCCGGGATCAGAAGTAGCCTTCTTTCTTCCGGCGTTCCATCGAGGCTTCGCTGGTCTGGTCGTCCATGCGGGTGGCGCCGCGTTCGGTGATCTCGGTCACCGCGGTCTCGGCGATGATCGCTTCCGGCGAATCGGCAACGCTGGCCACCGGGCAGGTGCAGCTGATGTCGCCGACGGTACGGAAGCGCACCGACAGCACTTCGCTGACGTCACCGTCCTGCTTGGGCGTGATCGGCGTGACCGGCACCAGCAGGCCGTTCTTGCGCACCACTTCGCGCTGGTGCGAATAGTAGATAGGCGGCAGCGCCAGCTTTTCGCGGGCGATGTACTGCCACACGTCCAGCTCGGTCCAGTTCGAGATCGGGAACACGCGCATCTGCTCGCCCTGCGCCATGCGGGCGTTGTACAGGCTCCACAGCTCGGGGCGCTGGGCCTTGGGGTCCCACTGGCCGAACTCGTCGCGGAACGAGAAGATGCGCTCCTTGGCGCGGGCCTTCTCTTCGTCGCGGCGGGCACCGCCCATCAGCGCGTCGAACTGGTGCTCGCCGATGGTTTCCAGCAGCGTCACGGCCTGGGCCGCGTTGCGCGAATCGGTTTCCTTGCGCAGGCGCACGGTGCCGCGCTTGATCGAATCTTCCACATGGCCCACCACCAGGCGCGCGCCCAGCTCAGCCACGCGCTGGTCGCGGAAGGCGATCACTTCCGGATAGTTGTGGCCGGTGTCGATATGCACCAGCGGGAACGGCAGCTCGATCTTGCGCTCGCCCAGGCGGAAGGCCTTCAGCGCCAGGTGCAGCATCACGATCGAGTCCTTGCCGCCCGAGAACAGCAGCGCCGGGTTGCGGCACTCGGCCACCACCTCGCGGATGATGTAGATCGACTCCGCTTCGAGGCGGTCGAGGTGATCGTTCTGTACTTGCAACAGGTGCGCCACGCTGCTGGTGGCTTCTGCGATGTCGTTCATGATGCCCATTTTTTCCGGCCTCAATGCTTGATGTTCTGTTCGTGAAGCCCGCACTCTTTCGAGTCCTTGCTCTCCCACCACCAACGTCCCGCACGGACATCCTCGCCCGCGCGCACGGCACGCGTACACGGCTCGCAGCCGATGCTCGGGTAGCCCTTGGCGTGCAGGTCGTTGATGGGCACGTTGTGGCGCTTCAGGTAGGCCCACACTTCGGCCTCGCTCCAGTCCGCCAGCGGGTTGAATTTGGGGATGCCGCGGGCCTCGTCCAGTTCCTCGAACGGCAGCTCGGCGCGCGTCACGGCCTGCTCGCGGCGCTGGCCGGTCATCCAGGCGTCGGCGTGCGACAGCGCGCGGTTCAGCGGCTCGACCTTGCGGATGCCGCAGCATTCCTTGCGCAGGTCGATGCTGTCGTAGAAGCCGTTCAGGCCATTCTTCTTCAGGTAGTTCTCGACGGCCTCGGCGTCCGGCGTGAACTGCTCGATGCTGTAGCCGTAGTGCGACTGCACCTTGTCCAGCACCGCCAGCGTCTCGGCGTGCAGGCGCCCGGTCTGCAGCGTGAACACGCGGATGCCGGCGCGCACGGCTTCGGTGCCGCGCAGGATGGCGTCGGTCAGCACCATGTCCTCGGCCGCCAGGCTCGAGGCAAAGCGCGCGCGGAAGAAGCGCGCGGCGATGCCGGCAAGGCGCTCGCCCAGTTCACGTTCCTTCTGCGCCAGCGCTTCGATGCTGCCGGTGTATTCCGGCGCCACCCACAGCGCGGGCGGCCGCAGTCCCGACACCGCTCCGGCATCGACCACCGCGATTTCGCTCAGCACCGTGCTCATGCCGTTTCCTTCGACTGCACGGCACCACCTTCGGTGCGCGCACGGCGGAACAGCGGCAGCGGCTCATCCACCGAAGCCTGGTAGGTCACGGTGAACTCGGTGAAGCCCTTGATGGCGTCGTCGATGTTCTTGTCGGCGCGCACCGCGAAGGCATCGAAGCCGCAGCGCTTCATGAAGTTGAGCTGGTCGCGCAGCACGTCGCCGATGGCGCGCAGCTGGCCCTTCCAGTGGTAGCGGGTGCGCAGCAGGTAGGCCGTGGAAAAGCCGCGGCCATCGCGGAACACCGGGAAGTCCACCGCCACCAGCGCCACGCGCGCGAAATACGCCTCGGCATCGCCCGGCTCGTCTTCCGGGGCCAGCCACACGCCGGTGCGGGCCGCGTCGCGGCCGGCCAGCAGCGCTTCGTTGGCCTTGAACACCGACAGCGGAAACAGCACCGCGTCCTGGCTTTGCACGGCCGCGGCGATCTGCTCGTCGGTCAGCGGCTGCTCGGCGGTGCCGCGCAGCACGGTCCAGGCGTCATCGACGATGACGGGGGCGACGGTAGCGCCGTCCTGTTGCAGTTGAATGATCTTTGCCATGTTCAGTCTCCGGTCCTCAGGCTTCAGCGCGCTCGCGCGGCTGCTTGTCGGCATAAACGCGCTCCTTGAACGGGGCGATGCCGATGCGGGACAGGGTTTCGATAAAGCGTTCGTCTTCGATGCGGTTGGCCACGAAGGTGTCGATGATGCGGCTCACCACCTCGGGCATTTCCTCGGCGCTGAACGACGGGCCGATCACCTTGCCCAGCGCGGTCTGGTTGCCCTGGGCGCCGCCCAGCGTGACCTGGTACCACTCCGAACCATCCTTGTCGACGCCCAGCACGCCGATATTGCCGACGTGGTGGTGGCCGCAGGCGTTGATGCAGCCCGAGATGTTCAGCGAGATCTCGCCCAGGTCATAGACGTAGTCGAGGTCGTCGAAGCGGTCCTGGATCGCCTGCGCGATGGGGATCGACTTGGCGTTGGCCAGCGAGCAGAAATCGCCGCCCGGGCAGGCGATGATGTCGGTCAGCAGGCCGATATTCGGGGTGGCGAGGCCGGCCTTCTTGGCCAGTTGCCACAGCGCGTACAGGTCCTGCTTCTTCACGTCCGGCAGGATCAGGTTCTGCTCATGCGCGACGCGCAGCTCGCCGAAGCCGAACTGGTCAGCCAGGTCGGCCACGGCTTCGATCTGCGCGTCGGTGGCGTCCCCCGGGGGCGAGGCCACGCCCGGCTTGGTCGACAGCGTCACCGCGGCGTAGCCCGGCACCTTGTGGCCGTGCACGTTGCGGCTGACCCAGCGCGCAAAGGCCTTGTCTTCCAGCAGGTGGTTCTCGTACGAAGCGTCGGTGTCGGCCAGCTTTTCATAGGCCGGCAGCGTGAAGTATTGCGCCACGCGGTCGAACTCGGCCTGCGTCAGCGTGGCCGGGCCGTCCTTGCTGTGCTGCCACTCTTCCTCGACTTCCTGCGCGAACTTCTCTGCGCCGATGGCCTTCACCAGGATCTTGATGCGCGCCTTGTACTTGTTGTCGCGGCGGCCATAGCGGTTGTACACGCGGATGGCCGACTCGACATAGGACAGCATGTGCTGCCACGGCAGGTCGTCCTTGATGATCGTGCCCAGGATCGGCGTGCGGCCCAGGCCGCCGCCGGCCAGGATGCGCAGGCGCGTTTCGCCTTCGGCGTTCTTGTAGGCGTAGATGCCGATGTCGTGCATCTGCACCACGGCGCGGTCATTGGCCGAGGCCGAGATGGCGATCTTGAACTTGCGCGGCAGGAAGGCGAATTCCGGCTGGAAGGTGCTCCACTGGCGCAGCAGCTCGGCCAGCACGCGCGGGTCCACCGACTCGTCCGGCGCCACGCCGGCGAAGTGGTCGGTGGTGATGTTGCGCACGCAGTTGCCCGAGGTCTGGATGGCGTGCATCTCGACGCTGGCCAGCTCGGCCAGCACGTCAGGCACGCGCTCCAGTTCCATCCAGTTGTACTGGATGTTCTGGCGGGTCGAGAAGTGGCCATAGCCGCGGTCGTACTCGCGCGCGATATGGCCCAGCTTGCGCATCTGCTTGGACGACAGCAGGCCGTACGGAATCGCCACGCGCAGCATGTAGGCATGGCGCTGCATGTACAGGCCGTTCTGCAGGCGCAGCGGCAGGAATTCTTCCTCGGTCAGCTCGTCGGACAGGCGGCGGCGCACCTGGTCACGGAACTGGGCGACGCGCTCGGCGACGATGCGCTGGTCATATTGGTCGTACTGATACATGGCGGGGTCCGTTCAGTATTCGTTGAATTCAGGAAACGAGCTTGATGGCGACCAGCGTCAGCGTGGTCGCCAGTGCGGCACGCACCAGCCGTTCGGGCAGCGCCCGCGACAGTTGCGCGCCCAGCCAGATGCCGGGGATCGAACCCACCAGCAGCGCCAGCAGCAAATTCCAGTCGACCGTGCCGAGCCACACATGGCCCAGCCCGGCAAGCGCCGTCAGCGGGACGGCATAGGCAATGTCGGTGCCGGCCACTTCAGCCGGCTTCATATGGGGATACAGCAGCAGGATCAGCGTGGCGCCGACCGCGCCGGCGCCGATCGACGACACCGTCACCAGCACGCCGATCACGGCGCCGACGGCGATGGTGGCAATGACCTGGGCGCGGCCGTGCAGCTGGAAGCGCGGATTGCGTTCCAGCCAGGCCAGCATCTGCTTGCGGAACAGCAGCGACAATACGGTCAGCAGCACCGACACGCCGATGGTCAGGCGGATCGCATGCAGCCACTGGGCGTTGAGCTCGCCGGCGCTCTTCAGCACCAGGATGGCGGCCACTGCCGCCGGCAGGCTGCCGATGCACAGGCGCCGCACCACCTGCCACTGCACATGGCCGTGGGCGCGGTGCGCGATGGTGCCGAAGCCCTTGGTGATGGCCGCAAACGCCAGGTCAGTGCCGACCGCAGTGGCCGGCGAGAAGCCGAACAGCAGCGTCAGCAGCGGCGTCATCAACGAGCCCCCACCCACCCCGGTCAGACCGACGAGGACGCCTACAAACAGACCGGAAACGGTATAGGCAACAGACATGGGGGACTCGGTGGGGCCTGGCCCGTGGATCTCGCATCACAAAGTGGCTGCTGCGAGAAGACGCACGGAGGGCTGGCCATTAATTAACAAAGTTCGAGAATCGTAATAAACTGGCCTCATACCTCAAACTAATAAGAAGTTGTTTGTTTATACGATCCCAGATATATGAACCTGCACCAGTTTCGCTTCGTGCGTGAGGCCGTCCGGCAGAACTACAACCTGACCGAGGCCGCCAAAGCGCTCTACACATCACAACCTGGCGTGTCCAAGGCCATCATCGAGCTGGAAGAAGAGCTGGGCGTGGATATCTTTACCCGCCACGGCAAGCGCATCCGCAGCCTGACCGAGCCGGGCCGCCGCATCTTGAGCTCGGTCGAGAAGATCCTGCAGGAGGTGGAGAGCCTGAAGCGCGTCGGCATGGACTATGCGGCACAGGACCAGGGCAACTTCACCATCGCCACCACCCACACCCAGGCGCGCTACGCCCTGCCACGGGTGATCAGCGAGTTCACCAAGCGCTACCCCAAGGTGCGGCTGTCGATACAGCAGGGCAACCCGGCGCAGATCGCCGACATGCTGCTGCACGACCAGGCCGACATCGGCATCGCGACCGAAGGCATCTCCGCCGACAAGAACCTGGTGTCGCTGCCTGGCTACCAGTGGACCCATATGGTGATTACGCCACCCGAGCATCCGCTGCTGGACAAGAAGCACCTGGCGCTGGAAGACCTGATGGGTTACCCGCTGATCACCTACGATGCCAACTTTGCCGGCCGGACCAAGATCGACAAGGCCTTCGCGCTGCGCCACCTGGAGCCGGACATCGTGCTGGAGGCCATCGACGCGGACGTGATCAAGACGTATGTCGAGATCGGGCTGGGCGTGGGCATCGTCGCCGGCGTCGCCTATGATGCCGAGCGCGACCGCAACCTGCGCGGCATTTCGGCCGGCCACCTGTTCGGCAGCAACGTGACGCACCTGGCCGTCAAGCAGGGTGCCTACCTGCGCAGCTTTGTCTACACCTTCATCGAGCTGTTCTCGCCGACGCTCAACCGCAAGCTGGTTGAGCAGGCCATGTCCGGCGAACACGAAGCCTACGAACTCTGAGGACGGCCCCCGCCGCCTCTCTCTATATAAGAAGCAAACCCAACCATGCATCTGCTGCCCATCACGCCCTGCCGGCCGGAGGCCCTGTGAGCGACCTGCCCCGCATTCACTGGACCGAGGACGGCGTCGAGCGCAGCGCCGCCTGGCGCTCTGAAGCCGGCCTGCCGCCGCCGCGCCGCGTGGTCATCGCCGACGACACCACCAGCGCCGACACCGCCTACCGCCTCGCCTGCGAGGGCACCGCGCTGCTGTGGCGCGGCGACTTCCAGAACGCGCGCCAGCTGCTGCACGCGCTGGCCCGCCGTACCGAGCGCAAGCCCAAGAAGGCCAGCCGCCCCGGCCAGAAAGCCAAGGACAAGGCCAAGGGCGGGGCCGCGTCGCCAATCGAGGCCTTCAACCTGCACCGGCTGGCCCAATCCCAACGCGCCCGCACGCTGGGCATGCTGCTGCTGCCGTTCGAGGCCAGCCACGAAGTGCCGCTGCGCCGCGCGCCGGATGTGCGCGACGCCTGCGAACAGGTCTATGGCCCGGCCAGCGAGCCCTACGTGGCGTCGATGCGCGAGCTGCTGGGCATGATCGGCGCCTATGAATGGCGCAAGAAGGGCGTGGAGATCCCGGCGCTGGAAGACCGCATCCACCCCTGGTACGGCGTGTTCTCGCCGGTGCGCGGCGAGTATGTCGACCTGGTCGCGGCCGAGCCGCTGCCGGCCAAGACCCTCGCCTTCGATATCGGCACCGGCACCGGCGTGCTGGCCGCGGTGCTGGCCCGCCGCGGCGTGCAGCGCGTGGTCGCCACCGACCAGGACCCGCGCGCGCTGGCTTGCGCGCGAGAGAACATCGCCCAGCTTGGATACGCCCGGGAGGTCGAGATCGTTCAGGCCGACCTGTTCCCCGAAGGCCGGGCGCCGCTGGTGGTGTGCAACCCGCCCTGGGTGCCGGCCCGGCCCAGCTCGCCGGTCGAGCGCGCGGTCTACGACCCGGACAGCGCCATGCTGCGCGGCTTCCTGCAGGGGCTGGCCGAACACCTGGCGCCGGGCGGCGAAGGCTGGCTGCTGCTGTCGGACCTGGCCGAGCATCTCGGCCTGCGCCCGCGCGAGGAACTGATGGGCTGGATCGACGCCGCCGGGCTGAAGGTGCTGGGCCGCTCCGATATCCGCCCGCGCCACCCGCGCGCGACCGATGCCGCCGACCCGCTGCATGCGGCGCGTTCCGCCGAAGTGACCACGCTCTGGCGCCTGGGCGCGCGCTGACCAGCACGGCCGCGGCGGGGCGCAGGCGTGCCCCGCCGGCCGAGTTCGGCTATCCTTCCCGTCACATATAAGAACGGAGGAGACGATGCTGACACTGCCCCTGCGCCCCCTGCTGCTGGCCGGCGCCCTGCTCTTCACCAGCGCCGCCGCGCATGCCGACATCCGCGTCGGCATCGATGTGTCCACCACCGGGCCGGCGGCCTCGATCGGCATTCCCTCCAAGAACACCGTGCTGATGTGGCCGCAGACGCTGGGCGGCCAGAAGGCGCACTACGTGATCCTGGATGACTGCACCGATCCGGCCGCGGCGGTGCGCAATGTGCGCAAGCTGATCTCCGAGGAAAAGGTCGACGTGATCGTCGGCCCCAACATCACCCCCACCGCCATCGCCGCGCTCGACGCCGTGGCCGAGGGCGAGACCCCGATGGTGGCGCTGGCCGCCTCGGCCTCCATTGTCGAGCCGCAGACCGACGCCAAGCGCCGCTGGGCCTTCAAGATGCCGCAGAACGACTCGCACATGGCGACCGTGCTGACCGAGTACATGAGCAACCACGGCGTCAGGACCGTCGGCTTTATCGGCTTTGCCGACGCCTACGGCGAAAGCTGGTGGCGTGAATTCTCAAAGCTGGCCGAGGTGCGCAAGATCAGGGTGGTCGCCAACGAGCGCTTCTCGCGCAACGACACCTCGGTGACCGGGCAGGTGCTCAAGCTGCTGGCGGCCAACCCGGACGCGATCCTGATTGCCGGCGCCGGCACGCCGTCCGTACTGCCGCAGAAAACGCTGGGCGAGCGCGGCTACAAGGGCAAGGTCTACCAGACCCACGGCATCGCCACCTGGGACTTCCTGCGCATGGGCGGCAAGGATGTGGAAGGCACGCTCTTCCCGACCGGGCCGGTGGTGGTCGCGCGCCAGCTGCCCGAGAGCCACCCGGTGCGCAAGGTGGCGCTGGACTTCGTCAACCGCTACGAAAGCAAGTATGGCGCCGACAGCGTCACGCAGTTTGCCGGCGACGCCTGGGGCGCGTGGATGCTGCTGGACGACGCCGCCCGCCGCGCGCTGAAGACCGGCGCCCAGCCCGGCACGCGCGAATTCCGCGCCGCCATGCGCGACGCACTGGAAGCCACCACCAACCTCACCATCCCCAACGGCGTGATGAACCTGAACCCGAAGGACCACCAGGGCTTCGACCAGCGTTCGCGCGTGATGGGGGTGATCCGCAACGGCAAGTTCGCCTATGCGGGCGATAAGTAGCCCGCCGTATCAAGAAAGGAAGCATGGCATGAGCACCACTCTCACCCCCACCACCGTCGCCTTCATCGGCCTGGGCGCCATGGGCTCGCACATGGTCCGCCACCTGCTGGCCGCCGGCCACACCGTGCGCGCCTTCGTGCGCCGCCCGGAAGCGGCCGAGGCCGCGCGCGCGCTGGGGGCGGAACCCTTCTTCACCCCGGCTGAAGCGGCGCGCGGCGCCAGCGTCGTCTTCACCAACGTGACCTCGTCCGAAGACGTGCGCGAAGTGTTGCTGGGCGAGCAGGGCGTGGTCCACGGCGCGGCGCCGGGCACCATCTGCGTGGACCACAGCACCATCTCGCCGATCGTCACGCGCGAGATCGCCGCGGCGCTGGCCGCGCGCGGCATCGAGGCGCTGGACTGCCCGGTCTCGGGCGGCACCATGGGCGCCGAGGCGGGCACGCTGACCATCATGGTCGGCGGCAAGCCCGAGATGCTGGAGCGCGTGCGCCCGCTGCTGCAACTGCTGGGTAAGACCATCACCCATATCGGCGACCATGGCGCGGGCCAGGTTGCCAAGCTGTGCAACCAGATCGCGCAGGTGGTCAATATCGAAGGCATTGCCGAGGCCATGCGCTTTGCCGCCGCGCAGAATGTCGACACCGGCCGCGTGTTCGAGGCCATGGCGACCGGCATGGCCGGCAGCCGCATGCTCGACCTGATGGGTCCCAAGATGGTGGCGCGCAACTTCGCCGCCGGCATCGAGGCGCGGCTGCACGACAAGGACTTCGGGCTGGCGCGCGATATCGCCGAAGAAATCGGCCTGGACCTGCCCGCGATGGAGGCCACCTCGGCGCAACTGTGCACGTTGATGGCCAACGGCTGGGGCAAGGACGATACCTCGTCGCTGCTGCGCGTACTGGAGGGCTGACGCCCTTGCGCCCGGTGCGCGCTCAGCGCTCCATCAGCCGCAGCACCGCGCGCGTCAGGGCACCGTCCGGGCTGGCAAAGCTGTCCAGCACATTGAAGTGATGGCAGTCCGGCAGCACCAGGTCGCTCGCGGCCGGATGCGCCACCTTGGCCGGCCACGCCGCGCGGATCAGCGCGTGCTGGCGGTGGTATTCAGCGGCCTCGAGTTCCCCCACCGCGATCGCCAGCGGGGCACCGCTGGCCGGCGGCATATACGCGGGCGACAGCCGCGCGACATCGTCTTCCGAGAACTGCAGGTCGCGCTGCAGGAAGGCCGCACGCCGCAGCGGCTCCATGTCGTACAGCCCGCTGACCGACAGCCCGCCCTTGACCAGGTCGACCGGCAGGTCCGCACCCAGCTGCGGCCAGCGCGCGGCCATCAGCATCGCCACCAGGTGGCCGCCGACGGAATGCCCCGCCAGGAAGAGCTTGTCCGGATCATGGCCCAGCCGGTCCGCCTGCCGGTACAGCCAGGCGACGCTGCGCAACGCCTGCCGCACGATCTCCGGCACCGTTACCGCAGGCACCAGCGTGTAGTTCACCACCGCCACCGCCACCCCCAGCGCCGGCAGCGCGCTGGCGGCAAAGCTGTGGTCGTGCTTGTCCAGCGCCCGGTAGTAGCCGCCGTGCACGAAGACCAGCAGCGGCGGCAGCGCCCCGTTGGCCCGCTGCGCGGGGAAGTAGTCCAGCGTCTCGTCCTGCGCATGGCGCGAGTCGTCGCCGGCATAGCTCAGGTCCGCCAGATAGGGGCTGCGTGCGCGCACCCCGGCGGACCACTGCGCCCAGCGCGCCATATGCACTGCGTTGTCCGGCACATTGGCGCGGTTGTTGTATTCCCGGTCGTAAAAGCCGGGGTCCTGCGAGGGCAGGCTGGCGAGGCGCGCCAGCGAAGCTTGGTCGGTCATGGCAGTCGGGGGTGATCGGGACGATGGGCGTGTGAGAGGCTGGGCGCCATGCTACCGGATTTGCGCGGCCGCTGATGTGCCCTGCGCCGGTTGTCCGACGCCAGGATTTCCGGCATAATTCCCGGCTCAGCACGGCACCGGTTCCGGCGCCATACACCCTGCCCGGGTGGTGAAACAGGTAGACGCAGGGGACTCAAAATCCCCCGCCGCAAGGCGTGTCGGTTCGAGTCCGACCCCGGGCACCAATTTTGAGAAAACCCCTTATTTTTGGGGCTTTTCTCGACTTCGGCACTCGCAGCTCTCGAGCTTGCTAGAGCGAAGCGATTCTGAGGCATTGACAGTTCTGTTTACAGTTCTGCAGCGCAATGCCCCAGCAAGCCAGCCGCTGACCTGGTTGCGAACGCGTCCGCGCATAGATGCGTTCGATTGATGCGAACTTTGCATGAATTTGCGTCAATCATCATCCCCCCTATAACGCTATACCGAGGCAGGCATAGTTAGATGCCACCGGACGCTGGCGGAGCAACCCCTTTCGCCGGCAGAGGAATATTTTGTTTACGAGGACACATTTCCGGAATTCACCCTCGGGGGATGGAAATGCGTAATGCCCACCACTACTGATTCGTTCCTGCGCCTGCCGGAAGTACTTGCGATTGTCCCTGTGTCCCGTGCCACCTGGTACGACGGCATCAAGTCTGGGCGCTTCCCTGCTCAGGTCAAGCTCGGCCCGCGTGTTGCCGCCTGGCGGCGCAGCGACATCGAGCGCCTGGTTGCGTCGCTGGGAGCGACCACCCCCGGCAACCTCAACTAACATCGCGCCGCGCGCAGCGCGAGGAAATACATGTTAGTTGAGGACAGTTTTTATAGCTGCATGCGGCACGCCCGTTGGAGCGTGCCATGGCATCTGCCGCCCTTACCGCGCTCGTCGAAGCGCACGCGCCGCGGCGCCCGTATTGCGCCATTGAGAAGAACGCGGCCCGCGTTCGCCCTCAACTGGTTGCCCTCAGTGCGCCGTATCTACAACTCAATCCGCCTGCGCATTGCGCCTGGCTGCTGTTGGATATTGACCGCCGAGACGCCGCATCCGCTTGGCTGGACGCCGGCTTGCCGCCGCCAACGTACGTGGCCATCAACCGCGAAAACGCGCATGCACACATGGGCTACGCCCTGGCGGCGCCAGTCTGCACAACCGACGCTGCCCGCCTGGCACCCCTGCGGTACCTCGCGGCCATCGAGTACGCCTACACGGCACGCGTGGGCGCGGATTTCGCATTTGCCGGCCCTTTGGCAAAGAACCCGCTCCATCCTCTTTGGGAGGTCTGGGAGCCCGCCAACGCGCCGACCTATGAACTTGGGCTCTTGGCCGAGTTTGTAGACCTCCCGGCCAAGCTTCCGCCCATGGCGGCAGGCTTGGGGCGGAATTGCGACTTGTTCGACGGCTTGCGCCTGTGGGCTTACGGTACGGTTCGCCAGTTCTGGCGCCCGGGTGGGGAAGAGGCTTGGCGCGAGGCCGTACGGCGCCAAGCCGAAGCTTTGAATACCTCTGCAATACCCCTGGGCGCCGCGGAAGTCGCCAGCATTGCCCGCAGCGTGGCAAGGTACGTCTGGCGGCGATTCACCCCCGCGGCGTTCCGCGAGGTCCAGGCCGCGAGGGGACGTCGTGGAGCCGCCTCCACAGCTCAGGTAAAGCGCGACCGACGCGAGCAAGACGTCAAAGAGGCAATTGCGCGATTGTCTGTCGAAGGATGGCTTCCTTCGATGAGAACCGTGGCCAAGGCAGTGGGATGCTCGGTATCAACGCTGTCGGATCACTACGGACATCTCTGGACATAACCGAACGAAGTGTTCGGTTAGGCCATATCAGGTAACAGCACCCTGGGGGTGCGAGAGGGGATGTTGCGCGAAGGAGCGGGGGAGGCTCGCCAAGCAGTGACAGGCCTTGGGGGAAGGCAGCTAGGGCGAGGGGCGGAGCCCATCCAATGGAAGGGCCCCGCCCAGGGAGGAACGGAGTAGCAGTTATTCGCTGGCCGGACGCTCTTGCCCGAACTTAAGCAGGTTGCCGTCAGGGTCGATGACATACAACTCGTCCATCCCCCAATCTGTCCGCACGACGTTTCCCAAAGTAGGAAGCTTTGCGCTCAATTCACGATGCACAGCGTGGACGTCCAAAACGCGAAGGTAGCAGGACGTGTTCTCGGCAATCTTCTTGTCATCACAGGCCCAAAAGTGCAGCTCAGTATCGTCGCGAACCGCAATGCCATAAGAGGAAGAGGAATCCTGGAAGTGGTGCGTCTTGAAGCCGAGCACAGATTCGTAGAAAGAGAGAGTCCGCACCATGTCTAGGGATGCAAGAACGGGAATCGCTTTGCCGAATGTTGCGCGGGTCATCATTGCTCCTGAATTCGTGATGGAACCATTGTACGGTACAACTATTGCCCGACCTCGGGGCGCACGTGGCCGTAGCAAGCATATCGACTAGGGCGGCAGCTTGGTGGCGGCGATGGTGCCCGTCGTGTAGCGCGAGAGGTCAATGCATGCGTTGGAGCAGGAGGGAGCTGCCGCTCAAGGCAGCGAGGGGGACCTTGGTCCCCCTCCGCTTACCGCCCCAACACGGCAATGGAAGCTGCTGCCGCGAGTTTCGCTGCTGAGATGGAATCTGCCTGTATTGCAGGGGTGATTTGCTCGCTGGTGCGATTATCGATGACGATACACGACCAGCCATGGTCATCGTCATCCCACACCTCAGCGCGCACGTTGCCATAGCTCGCCCAGCTCACACCGTCCTCCCTGGTCAGCCAACCGAACGCATTCAGCCGCTTCAGGATGGCCAGCGAGCGTTCGGGCATCACAGTCTCTCGCTCAATCGTCATCGAGCCGACGCCGGCGGCTCCGCGCAGCTCGCACTCCGCCCACATTAGATTGACAGGCTTGCTTGCCGCGGCCTGCACCGCGCTCGTCACTCGCTCCCGATGATTCAGCACATGACCGCGCTCGTCGGTCGCTGTAGCCACGTAGGCGACGAGCGGAGCGTTCGGTCGCATGCCGAGCAGAGGCGCGGCTTCAGCAGCCGCGACGGTGCACAGCGCGTCGGCCAGCTTGCGCATCTCCGGGCCGCTTTTGCGCGCGCTCTCCACTTCCAGCCACAGCACCACGTGCTCGTTCCTGGCAAGCCCGTCTGGGACCTTCGCCATGCGGCCAGCTTCGCGGCGCAACTGGTGCTCGGGATACACCTTGAAACCACGCTGATGGAGAGCGACCAGGACACCGTGCGCAACCAGCTCGTGACGCCAAGTTTGCGATGGCGTCCAGTACCCAGCAAGCTCTCGTCCGATGTCTTTACCGGAGCTGGCGAGGATGCCATGCTCGGCAAGCAGGCGCACACCGGCAGTGGCCAGCACGAGCGCTCGGCCGGCGCCTTCAGGAAGGCGCCGCTCGAGCACGAGCTGGCGCTCGATGAGACTCTTCGCGAGCCGCGAGCCAGTTACTTGGCGAGATTCGTTTCGAGGCCACATAAGGGCGCCAAGTTCGGTTGCGCGGAGCCAGCCGAAGCGGTGCACCCAGTGGAGGGCGAGGTAGTCGTTGTGACGACGTTGAGCATGTGAATTCATGCTCCGTATAGCTTGCAAACGACCCTGCTAAAAGCGCATGCGCGCTCTTAGCAGGCTCCGCCACTGGGTCGGCCGTCGGCCTCCTTCCCGTGGCTGCGCGCCCTGGGTCGCCTTCGGCTCCTTGCCGGGCTTGCCCTTCACGCTCTCCGACCTAAAGGTCGGACAGCTACAGCGGCCTACGGCCTTGTGGGGCGCCCCACTGCCCTTCGGGCACCGCCTCCGGCGGCCGCTACGCGGGCGGGCAAGTGCCTCCAGGACGCCGCCGCCCGATGGGCGTCGTCTACGTGCTGAAGCACGTCCCTGGACGTACTTGCCCGCCCCCTTGCAGGGTCGGGGCGCCGGGCTTTGCCCCCACGACCAGCTCCGGCCGCCAGTCGCCCCAAGGGGCTCCGGCTTGCGTCCGGACTGGCCGCGGCTCCCCCACCAGGCTGCCGCCTGGACCGGGGCTTACGCCCCCGCTGAGACGTCGCCCGGCCGCCTGTCCGCTTCGCTCCCGGGCTTGCGGCCGGGCGACGCCTCAGCGGCTCCCCCATCCCTTGAGGCGTGGTCGAAACCTAGCACTCTCCAGCGAACGGATACATCGCGCTACTGTGAGGATTCTGCAGACTTTGAAGTAAGAAAATTGTGCAAGGCCGTCAACGCTTCCCTTTTTTCCTCAAGGAATTCATGGCCGTTGTAATGACGATTCTCGACACCACTTTGGTCATGCGACTGTAGGCTATCTCGAATTTCTTTACTGACCCTTAATTTCGCCAAAATCGTCGTTACGCCTGACCGAACCCGTTTAAGTTCGAACCTATCAACCCTATCCCCGACTAGTTCACTCACCCATGTACGCGCCGTAGTGTCACCCATAGGCTTACCCTTCGTTACAGAAATCGCGTATTCACCGTTTGCACGAATCTCCATTAACGCCTCAGCCGCAACGGGAATTAGGGGAAGATAAATCGGGCGGGGCGTTGCGTTTCGCCCCTTCGTGTCCCAAAGCCTTAAAGCGTCCTTCTCTATGTCGTTATTCTTGAGCCGCAACAGCTGCTCGATGCGTTGGCCACCCAAAAGAAGGTGCAGGCGAGCAAGGGCCGCTTTGGGCCCGGGGATGTCAATTGCCTTCCAATATTCCAGCATTTCTTCCGGCATAATTGGGTCCTTATCAGAACGCCTACTTCCTGATATTCCGAACACCTCCGCCGCCGGGTTCCGTTTCACCTTGAACGCTTTGAAACCTTCTGGTACCGAAGCGTTATTCTCAGCGTCCTTCGCCATTCCGAATGCCGCGCTCAAACATGCCTTCAGCTTACGCGCTGTATTGTTCTTTCCGGCATTTCTAATAAGCCGGAGGACCGTCGCAATTTGGTCCGTTGTAACCTGGTTGGCCTGCGTCTTCGCCACCTCAGGGAAGGCGTCCCGAACATTCTTTGCAAAGAGGGTTCTGGTTTGCCTCGCCGTTTTGTGATTACGCAACGCCTGCACATCCGCGTACATATCAACAAGCTTCTGCAGCGTCTGGTCAGCCGCAGCCGCAGCCTCCTTCACCGCCTTGACTGCCGCTTTCTCCTTCGCAATAACGGATGCATAGCCGCCTTCGGCCAACGCCGAGTAGTGCTTGGCCGCCATATCGGCCGCCGCAGCGCGGGCCGCACTCAGGGAGTAGCCCCTCGCGGTCGGTTTGGTGCTCTTGGGAGGTGCTGCGGAATCATAGAGACCAATTAGATATGGCGGGGATTTCCCTTCAAAGGTCACGCGCCAGTAGAAGAACAAGGCGCCCTTGGAGTCCTTGCGCAGCACCAGAGTGCCCCCAGGAGACACCGGCTCCAGCTTCATAACCTTACCCGGTTGAATTTTCGCGATAGCTTCGCGGAGCGGAACAGCTGTCTTCATCTGTGGCGCAATCTCATTTACAGTTCTGTTTACAGTTTATCGCGAGATGGCGTCAGACGCCACTGGACTTTACTGGACAAAACAACAGTAAAATCAATGCATTACAAAATTGACGTCGTCCAACGACATCCACATAAGTCTGAAAACCGGGGACTCAAAATCCCCCGCCGCAAGGCGTGTCGGTTCGAGTCCGACCCCGGGCACCAATTCCCTGCAGGACGCCGTCAACCCGGCTTCTCCCCCATTACCTGATCAGTCGCATGCCGGTGATCTTGGCGGCCTTGGTGTCAAACGTCGCCGTGTATTCGCACTGCGCCTCATGGCAAGCCCGCTCGATCAGACAGTCGGCGAAATCGGCCGACGAAGCCGCATACAGCCGCAACGCCCTCCAGACCGTTTCCGCGGCCTCGATGACCAATTCCTTCGTGCGAAGCAGCGTTTCGATGACCTGTGCAATCTGGTCGCGATCCGTACCATAGGCCCGGCCAAGCACCCACACTACTTCGACCAGCACAACCTGGGTGACATAACCCGGGACTTCAGCCGTCAGCGATTCGATCAGCGCAGTCGCCTTACTTGCCTGTACCGGGTCATCCTGCGCGAAATACCGGACCAGTACATTGGTGTCGAGACCGATCATTGGGCCGAAGCCCCCTGGTCCGCGATCGCCGTGTTCATGTCCTCGATGGACACCGGCTTCGCTGGCTTGCGAATAATGCCCTTGAGGGCTGTCACGGAGTGAATTGCCGGAACTACCTCATAGTGCCCGGTTTCCTCGTTGAGGATGAATTCGACCCTGTCCCCCGTTGACAGGCCCAAGCGATTCCTGACGTCCACGGGAATGGTGACTTGCCCCTTTGATGTAACCGTTGCAGAAGCCATTTGACCTCCTTTCTTACCTTCCTTACTTTAAGGTAAGGCAAGCGTCCGACGCAAGCATCCCCGTACCGGCAAGCCCACCCTTCCCCGAATGTCGTACACGCCACTTTCGTGCAACACCTGTCGGACGGCGCCCACTGGCGCGCCCTCGCCCGGCTTCCTATCCTATGGCATTGCCAACCCCCGTTCCCGGAGCAACCCATGAAGCGACTCGCCCTTTCCGCCCTCGCCTGTTCCGCGCTGCTGGCCGGCTGTGCCGGCGCCGATATGGAAAGCCTGACGCAGGCCGGCGGCAGCCTCTTTACCGCCGCCACGCTGTCGGACAGCAACGTCAAGACGCTGTCCGACCAGTCCTGCGCGGAAATGGACCAGAAGAACACCATCGCGCCGGCGGACAGCACCTACGCCAAGCGCCTGGCCAATGTGATGAGCGGGCTGGGCAACACCGGGCTGCCACTCAATGCCAAGGTGTATGTGACCAAGGACGTCAATGCCTGGGCCATGGCCAACGGTTGCGTGCGGGTCTACAGCGGCCTGATGGACCTGCTCAGCGACGATGAAGTGCGTGGCGTGGTGGGTCATGAGATCGGCCATGTGTCGTTGGGCCATACCAAGGCCGCGATGCAGGTGGCCTACACCACGGCGGCGGCGCGCGGGCTGCTGGGGTCGACTGGCGTGGCTTCGCTGACGGCGCTGTCGTCATCGCAGATCGGCGCGCTCGCCGAGCAGTTCGTCAATGCGCAGTTCTCGCAGCGGCAGGAAACCGCGGCCGACGACTATTCGTTCGACCTGCTGACCAGGAACGGCGCCAACCGCCAGGCCCTGGCGTCGGCGTTCCGCAAGATGTCGACCCTCGATGGCGGACAGTCGAGCATGCTCAGCTCGCACCCGGGATCGCTGGAGCGCGCCAAGCATATCGAAGCCCGCCTGGCCGGCGGGCGTTGACAGCGGCGCATTTGCCCTTGCCGCCGCACCCGTTCGGGTGAGGCGGTAGCCGATGAGGCGGGCGTGGTGCTGCTGCCGGGCCGCGGCTTCGGCACGCGCCACCCGTCGGGCCGGGTGTCGCTGGCCAACCTGAATGAAGCCGACTACGCCAAGATCGGGCGCTCGATCCGCAAGTTGTTCGAATCGTATGTGGAGAAGTACAACGCGGCGACGGGGAGCAAGGCCGACAAGAATGTCGTGAAGAAATAAGCCTTCGCTGGCGTGCCTCGCAGCCCGGCTTCAGGCCGGGCTTTTTTTGTTCAGTGTTGCGTTATGTCGGGGCCTAGGTGCGATCAAACCCTCGATCTTTGGAAAAACAAAAAAATAAGGATTTCCCTATTTACACAAACGGATCAACTGCCTGAAAACTCCGCAACATTTTTCAGAATCCCAAGCGATAACCTGAGGTGAATCAGCGATTCGATCATTTGATTAGAAGCGTAGTCCGGCCATTGTTATAGTTGCCTCCACTTTCCTGCGCGCTGGCCATTGGCCCTGCAGCAGGCTCAAGCCGCATTCAGGTTGCGCGGCGCCGCCAACTACCCATTCAAATAAGATCACCGCCCATTGAAAGGCGGATGGAGACATTCGACCATGCAAGCTGCTGTCCCACTCAATTCAGGCGTATCACATGCGGCGCGGCTGCTGGACGCTGCGACCGCCATTTAGCTGCGCCGTCCTGCCAGACAAGGGCAACGGTACGACACCGGCACGGCGCGCCGCCAGTACGCGGGCGATCCCGGTATAGCGAAACTTCGCCGCCGCTATTCAACCTCTGTCCCATTCAAAAGAATTCTCCGCGCATCAGGAGATCGGAAATGCCACCTGCGCCTCCCGCAGCCGTGCGCTGGATACTGCCGCTCGGCCTCACGCTTTGCCTCGGCATTCTCGCCGCGCTGGTCGTTCCCGGCTGGCCCGCGCAATGGCTGAGCCTGCCGTTGTCCGGCACCGCCGCGCACCACGTCGTGCCCTGGGTGGCCTGGCATGGGCGCCTGATGGTGCTCAGCTGGGGGCTGCTGCTGCCGCTTGGCATCCTGGTAGCCCGCTACTTCAAGGTGACGCCATCACAAGCCTGGCCTGCCGTGCTCGATCGCAAGATCTGGTGGCACGCCCACTTGTGGATGCAAGGCAGCGGCGTTGCCATGATGTCGATAGGCGTGCTGCTGATCCTGGGCCACGGAGGCACGCCCGATGTGCTGGCGCGCTGGCACCACCTCGGCGGCTGGGCACTGGTGGCCTGCGCCGCGCTGCAGGTAGGCGGCGGGCTGTTGCGCGGCAGCAAGGGCGGGCCCACCAGCGACTGCCTGCGCGGCGACCACTACGACATGAGCGCGCGCCGGGTCGTGTTCGAGTGGCTGCATAAGGTCATAGGCTGGAGTTCACTGCCGATTGCCATCGCAACCACCGGCATCGGCCTCGCGCTGGCCGATGCGCCGCGCTGGATGCCGCTGCTGCTGGGCGCGTGGTGGCTCACGCTGACGGCACTGGCGCTGGCATTGCAGCGCGCGGGCTTTTGCATCGACACCTACCAGGCGATCTGGGGCCCCGATCCCAGGCACCCAGGCAATCGACGACGGCCCATCGGCTGGGGCATCACCAGCTTTCCCTCACAGCCGGCATCGTCGTCCGGCGCGCACCGGCCGCAGGCGTGGCCGGCTGAACACAAGGAATAGACGTGGCAATACTGATATTCGGCGGTGCGGCAGCGATCCTGCTGTTGCTCGCCCTGATCCTGATCGCAAAGCTGCACCCCTTCCTGGCACTGATCCTGGTGGCCACGGGTGTCGCCGTCGTGGCCGGCGTCCCGGTGAGCCAGATTGCCGATGCGGTCGAAGGCGGCCTGGGCAAGACCCTGGGGCATGTCGCGGTGATCATCGCCTTCGGTGCGATGATCGGACGCATGATTGAATTGTCGGGCGGCGCGCAGGTGCTGGCCAACCGGCTGATCGAGCGTTTCGGCGACAAACGCGTGCCGCTGGCCATGGCCTGCACGGCATTCGGCGTCGGCATTCCGGTGTTCTTTGAAGTCGGCGTCATGATGCTGATGCCGCTGGTCTACGGCCTCACGCGCACCCGCGGCATTTCGCTGGTGGTGATCGGCCTGCCCGTGTGCGCGGTGTTGCTGGTGGTGCATGCCCTGCTGCCGCCGCACCCCGGCATGGTGGCAGTGGCCGGGGAACTCGGCATCGAGATCGGCCGCCTGCTGCTGATCGGCCTGCCGGCCGCGCTGGTCACTGGCCTGGTGACTTTCCTGGCATCCGGGCGACTGACCAGGCGGCCGTTCCATATGGCAGCCGATATCGCCGCCGAAGTGGGCCAGGCCACGGGCAGCGCCCCAAAGGTCCATGCGGCATCGGCCAGCCTGGGAAGCGGCGCGCCCCCAGGCGCCCGTCTCGTCGCCGGCCTGATCGCGCTGCCGATCGCACTGATCCTGGCCGGGACGCTGGCCCAGCTGCTGCTGCCGGAAGGCTTCTTCGGGCGCTCGGCGCTGATGTTTCTCGGCATCCCATACGTCGCGCTGTTGCTGGGCCTGATGCTCTGTGCCTACCTGCTGGGCATCCGTCGCGGCGCGCCGCTGGCTACGGTGTCAGAAGTGGCCGGCGCTGCCATACCCGCCGTATCGGTGGTGATCCTGATCACCGGCGCCGGCGGCGCTTTCGCCAAGATCCTGGTGTCGACCGGAATCGGCCCCGCGCTGGCGACTTCGCTGCAGTCTTCTGGCCTGCCGCTGGCCGTCCTCGCTTTCCTGCTGGCAATGCTGTTGCGCGCGGCACAGGGGCCCACCACCGTGGCGCTGATGACCACTGCCGGCATCATCGCTCCACTGGTCGCGCAGGCTTCGCTCGGCCCCAACCATCTGGCCCTGATCGGCCTGGCGATGGGAGCGGGCGGCATGGCAGTCTCCCACGTCAACGATGCAGGCTTCTGGATCGTGACACGGATGCTGGGCCTGAGCGTCGGCGATGGACTAAAGAGCTGGACGGTGCTGACGACGCTGGCCGGGATCGCGGCCCTTGGCCTGATCCTCTTGCTGTGGCAGTTCGTGTAATGACCGTTTGCGTGTCTTTGCGACGGGATAAAGGAAGACCATGGATACCATGCAGATATTCGATGAGCGCGCACGCGAGCTGCCGCTTGCAGGCGAACGGATTGAGCAACTGGCATGCGGGGCAACCTGGAGCGAGGGGCCGGTGTGGTTGCCCGATGAAGATGCGGTACTGTGGAGCGACATCCCCAACGACCGCATCCTGCGCTGGAGCGCCGCGGATGGCATGTCGGTCTGGCGTACGGGAGCGGAGTTCACCAACGGCCACGCACTGGAGGCCGATGGCTCGTTGCTGCATTGCTCGCACGGACAGCGGGCCATCGTGCGGACGCGCCGCAGCGGTGACCGCTGGTGCGAAGACGAACTGGTCGTCAGCCACTATCAGGGGCGGCGCCTGAATTCGCCCAATGACATCGTGGTCAGGCGCGATGGCACCTTGTGGTTCACCGATCCGCCGTATGGGATCCTGTCGGACCGCGAAGGCCACCGGGCCGATCCCGAGCTGCGGCACAACTATGTGTTTCGCTACGATCCCGCCGTCGGTGCGCTGGAAGTCGCCAGCGACTTTGTCGAAGAGCCGAACGGGCTGGCATTCTCGCCCGATGAAGACGTGCTCTATGTCTCAGATACCTCGGCGGCATTGCGCGACGATGGCCATCACCATATCGTCGCCTTCGACGTCATTGCATGCCGGGTGCTGGCCAATCCGCGGGTCTTCGCCGTCATCGAGCCCGGACTGCCGGACGGATTCCGCGTCGACCGGCGCGGTTGGCTCTTTACCAGCAGCGCCAGCGGCGTGCACGTCTTCCATCCGGACGGGACCCGGCTGGCGCATATTCCCGTGCCGGAGAAGGTCGGCAACCTCGCCTTCGGCGGCGCCGAGGGCAATGCGTTGTTCATCGCCGCCAGCACTTCGCTCTACCGCCTGCGGCTTGGGCAGCGCCTGACGTGAGCTTGTCGCGCCGCGCGGCAGCCGTCGTGCCGCGCCAGCGCCCTAGCGCGTTTCGACGAACTCCAGCACCGTCGCCAGCATCCCTCGCAAAGCCGGCTGCAATGCCGCCGCACGCGCCTCGTCGTAGGCGAACGGATACGTCTCGCTCATGTAGGCGACCTGCGACAGCTCGAGCTGCACCGCATGCACGCCGTCCTGCGGCTTGCCGTATTGACGCGTGATATAGCCGCCCTTGAAGCGCCCGTTGAGCACCGCGGTATGGCCGGCCACCGCGCCGGCCTGCTCGAGCAGGTGGTCCGCAAGCGACGCGTCGCAGCTCTCGCCGTTGGCCGTGCCGAGGTTGAAGTCAGGCAGCCTGCCCTCGAAGAAGCGCGGCAGCACCGAGCGGATCGAATGCGCATCCCACAGCGCGACGGTGCCGTGCTCCGCCTTCAGGCGGGCCAGTTCCGCGGCCAGCGCCTGGTGGTACGGACGCCAGATCGCATCGCGGCGCGCGGCGATTTCCGCATCGTCGGGGCCGTTGCCGTCGGCGTACAGCGGCGTCTTGTCGAAGGTGTCGACCGGGCACAGGCCCGTGGTGTCCTGGCCGGGATACAGGTTGGCGTTGTCGGGCGGGCGGTTCAGGTCGACCACGTAACGCGAATGCGTGGCCACCAGCACCGACGCACCCAGCTCGCGGGCGAAGCTGTAGAGGCGTTCCAGGTGCCAGTCGGTGTCGGGCACGGTGCGCGCTTCGGCCGTCAGGCGCTGCGAGACCGAAGCCGGCAGGTGCGTGCCGACGTGCGGCATCGATACCAGCAACGGGCGCGTGCCGCGATGCAGGGTGAAGGCAGGGGTATCGGTGGAGAAGGACATTGTCTTTGCGATGCAGTGGGCGTACGCCCGGTTTCAGTCTGCCAGCAGGCTGGCGCGCGCCGCGATGAACAGGCGCCCCGCATCCGCCTGCAGCGGATGCGCGCCATGCTGCACGCGGCTGCGTCCGGCGGTGCGGACATCCGCTAGTGTCTCATGACCGTGGCAGGCAAACACATGCGTGGCCAGCGCCTGCGGCCCGTCGAGGCCCGCCAGCGTCGGATGCGCGCCATCCAGTACCACGAAATCGGCCTGCTGCCCTGGCACAAGCCCCGCCGCGGCGCGGCCGCTGGCACGCGTGCCGCCAGCCACGGCTTCGAGATACAGCCGGTCAGCCACCTGCGCATGCGTGTCGGACGCCAGCACGTTGCGCCGCTGCAGGCCGAGCCGCTGGCCGTATTCGAACAAGCGCAGCTCCTCGGCCACGCTGACGCTGGCATGGCTGTCAGAGCCGATACCCCATGCGCCCTGCTGCGCCAGGTAGGGCGCAGCCTCGAACACGCCGTCGCCCAGGTTGGCCTCGGTGGTCGGGCAGATGCCGGCCACCGCGCCGCTGTGCGCCAGGCGCCGGCGTTCGTCCCAGTCCATATGGGTGGCGTGCACCAGGCACCAGCGCGCGTCGACCTGTACATGGTCGAACAGCCAGGTCACCGGGCGCGTGCCCGACCACGCGATGCAGTCGTCGACCTCTTTCTGCTGCTCGGCGATATGGATGTGGATGGGCGCCTTCGGGTCGATTGCCTGCAGTCCCGCCAGTGCGTGGGCGAGGCTTTCCTCCGGCACCGCGCGCAGCGAGTGCGGTGCCAGCCCCAGCCGCGCGCCGGACTGCGCGCACGCGGGGGCCAGCCGTTCCAGCAGCCGCAGCATCGCGTCGGTGTCGTGCAGGAAGCGGCGCTGCTCGGCCAGCGGCGGCTTGCCGCCAAAGCCGGCGGTCTGGTACAGCACCGGCAGCAGCGTCATGCCGATGCCGGTGCGCTGGGCCGCGCGCAGCAGCCGCAGCGACATCTCGGCGGCATCGGCATAGGGCGTGCCGCCGGCATCGTGATGGACGTAGTGGAACTCGCACACGCTGGTGTAGCCCGCACGCAGCATCTCGATATAGAGCTGGGTGGCGACGGCCTCCAGCGTGTCGGGCGAGAGCCGCTGCGCGAAGCGGTACATCAGTGTGCGCCAGCTCCAGAATGAATCGGCACCAGCCGGATCGTCGCCCTGCGGCCGGCTGCGGAATTCCGTCAGGCCGGCAAAGCCGCGCTGGAACGCATGCGAGTGCAGGTTGGGCATGCCTGGCAGCACGGGGCCGGCCGCATGCGGCACGCCTGCGGCCGGCTGTACGCCGGTCTGCACGGTGGTGAAGCGGCCCTGCTCATCCCAGGCCAGCAGCACATCGTGCGCCCAGCCGGTCGGCAGCAGCGCAAACGGAGCGAAGAGTTGCGAGCTACTCATGCCGAGGCTCCTTCATGCGCATGCACACGCCCTTGCCGCACTACCGTCGCCACCGGGTTGCGGCCGAACCAGTACGCCAGCTCGGCGGGCGAATCGATGCGCCACAGCGCGAAGTCGGCCACGCGCCCCGCTTCCAGCCGCCCGTGGCGATCCGATGCGCCCAGCGCACGCGCGGCGTGCACGGTCACGCCGGCAAGCGCTTCCGGCACGGTCAGGCGGAACAGGGTGCAGGCCATATTCATCATCAGCAGCAGCGAAGTGACCGGCGACGTACCCGGATTGTGATCGGTCGAGATTGCCATCGGCACGCCGTACTCGCGCAGCATCGCGATCGGCGGCAGGTTGGTGTCGCGCAGGAAATAGTAGGCGCCGGGCAGCAGCACCGCCACCGTGCCGGCCTCTGCCATCGCCGCGACGCCGGCCTCGTCGAGATGCTCGAGGTGATCGGCGGACAAGGCGCGGTGGCGAGCGGCGAGCGCGGCGCCGCCGAGGTTGCTCAGTTGCTCGGCATGCAGCTTGACGCGCACACCATGGCGCGCCGCCGCCTCGAACACGCGCTCGGTCTGTGCAATCGAAAAACCGATTGATTCGCAGAAGGCATCGACGGCGTCGACCAGTCCTTCCCCGGCCAGTGCCGGCAGCATGGTGTTGCAGACCAGGTCGATATAGTCATCGGCACGGCCCGCGTATTCCGGCGGCAATGCGTGCGCGCCCAGGAAGGTCGTGTAGACCGAAATCCCGAAGTGCTCGCCAAGCCGGCGCGCCACGCGCAGCTGCTTGCGCTCGGCTTCAAGGTTCAGCCCGTAGCCCGACTTGATCTCGATGGCGGTGACGCCTTCGGCCAGCAGCGGCTGTAGGCGCGCGGCGGCCTGGGCAAAGAGCGTGTCTTCATCCGCGGCACGCGTGGCGCGCACGGTCGAGACAATGCCGCCGCCGGCGCGCGCAATCTCTTCGTAGCCGGCGCCGGCCAGCCGCATCGCGAACTCGTCGGCGCGCTGGCCGCCGTAGATCAGGTGCGTATGGCAGTCGACCAGCCCGGGCGTGATCCATGCCCCGTGGGCATCATGGCGCGCCGCGCCGCGATAGGCATCCGGCAGGTCCGCGGCGGCGCCCAGCCAGGCGATGCGCCCATGCTCCACCACCAGCGCGGCGTCGCGGATCGCGTGCGCCGGATCGGCATCGGGCAGCAGGTGGCAGTTGTGCCAGACGCCGTCCGCGCTGGGCGCGGACAAGGGTGAGGATCGAGAGGTCAGCGTCATTGACCGGGCTCCGTCTCAAGGGTGACGCACAGGCACAGGGCCGCGTCACCCACAGGTTCAAACGATGGCGTGGATGCGGGTTCGGCAGCGCCGTAGAGCGCCCCTTCGCCCGCTTGCAGCAGCAGGCCGGCATCCTGCGCCTGCCATGCGCCGCTGACGGCCAGCAGGCAGACGGCATGGCCGCCGGTGCCAGGCGCAAACCCCTGCCGGAACACCTCGACACGCGCGCGGCAGTGGCCGCGCCGCGTCATCACGTTGAAGTCGCGCGTGACGCCGTCGATCAGCGTCGCCTGCAGGCTGGTATCGCCGGAGAAGGCGAACGGCTCGCCGATATGTTCGAGGCGGTGGCTGAAGCTGGCGTCGTCCGCACGCAGCGTCACGCCGGCGCCCTCCAGCAGCACGATCTGGCGATCAATGCCGGGAAACGCCGAGAACGGCCCGTCCTGACCGATATCGGCCACGCTCAGCCGCCACACGAAGTCATCCATGCCGGCGCCGGCCGGCCACACCGCGATCTCGCGCGTGTTGCCGCCGCCGTTCTTCCAGCGCGTGGGCGCGATCTCGGCCAGCGCGAACTGTTGAAATAGCGTCAGGCTCATGCGCCCTTCACCATCGGCAGGTTCAGGCCCTTCTCGTGCGCGCATTCGATGGCGATGTCATAGCCCGCGTCCGCATGGCGCATCACGCCGGTGGCCGGGTCGTTCCACAGCACGCGCTCGATGCGCCTGGCCGCGGCATCGGTGCCGTCGCATACGATCACCACGCCCGAATGCTGCGAGAAGCCCATGCCGACGCCGCCGCCATGGTGCAGGCTGACCCAGGTCGCGCCGCCCGCGGTGTTCAGCAGCGCGTTGAGCAGCGGCCAGTCCGACACCGCATCCGAGCCGTCGCGCATGGCCTCGGTCTCGCGGTTGGGCGAAGCCACCGAGCCGCAATCCAGGTGATCGCGCCCGATCACCACCGGCGCCTTCAGCTCGCCCGACTTGACCATCTCGTTGAAGGCCAGGCCGGCGCGGTGGCGTTCATCCAGCCCCACCCAGCAGATGCGCGCGGGCAGGCCCTGGAAGGCGATGCGGTCGTGCGCCATGTCGAGCCAGCGGTGCAGGTGCTTGTCCTCGGGGAACAGCTCCTTCATCTTGGCATCGGTCTTGTAGATATCCTCCGGATCGCCCGACAGCGCGACCCAGCGGAACGGGCCCTTGCCGCGGCAGAACAGCGGGCGGATATAGGCCGGCACGAATCCCGGGAAATCAAAGGCGTTCTTCACGCCCTCGTCGAACGCGACCTGGCGGATATTGTTGCCATAGTCGACCGTCGGCACGCCCATCTTCTGGAAGTCGAGCATGGCCTGCACGTGCTTCACGATGGAAGGACGCGCGGCGGCTTCCACCGACTTGGGATCCTGCGTGCGCGCCGCTTCCCATTGGTCGACGGTCCAACCGGCCGGCAGGTAGCCGTTGACCAGGTCGTGCGCCGAGGTCTGGTCGGTGACGATGTCCGGGCGCATGCCGCCGGCCTGAGCGCGCTTGACCAGTTCCGGCAGGATCTCGGCGGCGTTGCCGAGCAGGCCGACCGAGATCGCCTGCTTGTTCTGCGTGGCCTCGGCGATCATCGCCAGCGCCTCGTCGAGCGTGGTGGCCTTCTTGTCGACATAGCGCGTGCGCAGGCGGAAATCGATGCGCGACTCCTGGCACTCGATCGCCAGCACGCAGGCGCCGGCCAGCACGCCCGCCAGCGGCTGCGCGCCGCCCATGCCGCCCAGGCCCGCGGTCAGGATCCACTTGCCCGACAAGTCGCCGTTGTAGTGCTGGCGGCCGGCCTCGACAAAGGTCTCGTAGGTGCCCTGCACGATGCCCTGCGTGCCGATGTAGATCCACGAGCCCGCGGTCATCTGGCCGTACATCATCAGGCCGGCGCGGTCGAGTTCGTTGAACTTGTCCCAGTTGGCCCAGTGCGGCACCAGGTTGGAGTTGGCGATCAGCACGCGCGGCGCATCGGCATGGGTGCGGAACACGCCCACCGGCTTGCCCGACTGCACCAGCAGCGACTCGTCCTCACCCAGGCGGCGCAGGCTGTCCAGGATGGCGTCGAAGCACTCCCAGTTGCGCGCCGCCTTGCCAATGCCGCCGTAGACCACCAGGTCCTGCGGGCGCTCGGCCACGTCCGGGTCGAGGTTGTTCTGGATCATGCGGTAGGCGGCTTCGATCAGCCAGTTCTTGCAGTGCAGCTGGCTGCCGCGCGGCGCGCGGATTTCGCGCTGGCCGCGCTGGATGAATTGGTTTTCGTTGGCGTTCATGTCTTGTTCTCCTGCTGCGGGTCTGGTCTGGCAGTGTCGGCGCGGGGCGCGTTACGACAGGTTGGTCGGCAGGATCGCGCGCACGGCGTCGGGCCAGCCCGCGCCGGCATCGCCCTGCACCACCCATTGCTTCATCGCTTCGATATCCGGCGCCAGGTAGCGATCTTCTTCGACAAAGGCCACGCGCGCGCGGATGCGGGCCAGTTCCTGCTCCACCAGCGGCGACGACTTCAGCGGGCGGTGGAACTCGATGCCCTGCGCCGCGGCCATGGCCTCGATGCCGACCACCACCGCGGTGTTGGCGGCCATCTCGCCCAGGCGGCGCGCGCCGTAGGTGGCCATCGACACATGGTCTTCCTGGTTGGCCGAGGTCGGCAGGCTGTCGACGCTGGACGGATGCGCCAGCGCCTTGTTCTCGGAGGCCAGCGCGGCCGCGGTCACCTGCGCGATCATGAAGCCCGAGTTCAGGCCGCCGTCGCGCACCAGGAACGGCGGCAGGCCCGACAGCCCGGTGTCGAGCAGCAGCGCGAGCCGGCGTTCGGAAATCGCGCCGATCTCGGCAATCGCCAGCGCGATGATGTCGGCGGCAAAGGCCACCGGCTCGGCGTGGAAGTTGCCGCCCGAGACCACATCGCCCTGCGCGGAGAACACCAGCGGGTTGTCCGAGGCGGCGTTGGACTCGATCTGCAGGATGCGCGCGGCGTGCTGCAGGTTGTCCAGGCACGCGCCCATCACCTGCGGCTGGCAGCGGATCGAGTACGGGTCCTGCACGCGGCCGCAGGCCTTGTGCGAATCGACGATCTCGCTGCCGTCCAGCATCGCGCGCACGGCGCCGGCCACGGCGATCTGGCCGGCCTGGCCGCGCGCCTCATGGATGCGGGCGTCGAACGGCTTGACCGAGCCCTTGATCGCTTCCAGCGACAGCGCGCCCGCCACCAGCCCGGCGGCAAAAGCGTCTTCGGCGGCGAACAGGCCGGCCAGCGCCAGCGCGGTCGACACCTGGGTGCCGTTGAGCAGCGCCAGGCCTTCCTTGGGGCCCAGCTCGAAGGCCTGCAGGCCGGCGTGCGCCAGGCCCTCGGCGGCGGGCATGCGCTTGCCGTCGACCAGCACGTCGCCCACGCCGATCAGCGTGCACGACATATGCGCCAGCGGCGCCAGGTCGCCCGAGGCGCCCACCGACCCCTTGGCCGGGATGCACGGCGTCACGCCGCGGTTGGCCAGCGCCAGCAGCGCCTCAATCAGTTCCGGGCGCACGCCCGAATGGCCGCGCGCCAGGCTCACGGCCTTGATCGCCAGGATCAGGCGCACCGTGTTTTCGGCCAGGTCCGGGCCGGTGCCGACACTGTGCGACAGCACCAGGTTGCGCTGCAGCTGGGCCAGCTTGTCGTGCGGGATGCGGCTTTGCGCCAGCTTGCCGAAGCCGGTGTTGATGCCGTAGACCACGGCGTCGGCGTCGATGATGTCCTGCACCGTGGCCTGCGCGGCGCGCACGCCGGCCCAGGCCGATTCGGCCATGGCCAGGCGCACCTCGCCGCGGTAGATGCGGCGCAGGTCGGCCAGGGTGACTTGGCCCGGCTGCAGGGTCAGCAGCGGGCGGGAAGCTTGGTCGTCGTGTTGGCTGGCGCTCATTTGTATGTTCCTGTCTATACAGCTTAGAGTAAAAGTTGAACCGTTGGCCGGATCCTGTGGATTCAGCCGAAAGCGGGGTTGCCGTCGGCGCGGAAGCGGCTGCCGAGGCGATAGCGGTTGCCCGGATGCAGGCAGCGCACGAAGGTCACCGGCACGCCGTTGGTCCAGGTGCGGCGCGTCAGCATCAGGCAAGGTTGCGTGGCCGGCATTTCCAGCTGCGCGGCCTGCTCCGGCGTGGCGGCAATGGCATCGACCACGTGCTCTACCTGATCGTAGGGCACATGGCGCAGCAGGTATTCGCCAGGCTGGGTCTCGCTGAAATCCTGGCTGATGAAGTCCGGCGCCAGGCGCGGGTTGACGTAGCGGTCTTCCAGCTGCACCGGCACGCCGTCCTCGCGATGCACGCACACCGAGTGGTACACCGACTCGCCAGTGCGCAGCTCCAGCGCGGCGGCCACCTCGATCGATGCCGACACGCGCTCCACCAGGATCACGTCGCAGGCATAGTCATGCCCGCGCATGCGGATCTCGTCCTGCAGGTTGACCACGGACAGCAGCGTCGACTGCGGCTTGTGCTCCGCCACGAAGGTGCCCACGCCGGCCACCCGCACCACCCGGCCCTGCTCCTGCAGCTCGCGCAGCGCCCGGTTGACGGTCATGCGCGAGACGCCGAAGCGGTTCACCAGTTCCTGCTCCGACGGCACCCGGTCGCCCGGCTGCCACGCGCCGCTCTGGATCTGGCGGGCGATGTACTCCTTCACCTGCTGGTAGAGCGCGGTGGGAGAGGCAGAAGCGGAAGATGCGGTGCCGGCGGCGTGGTTCATGGCGTTGGTTGGATGCCTAGTGCTCGGCCGAGGCCATGGCCTCGGCGCGGATCTCCTCGGTCAGCCGCGCCTTGAGCGCGGAGAACTCCGGAGTGGTCTTGACGGTGTAATGGCGCGGATGCGGGAAATCCACCGCGATCTCGCTCTTGATCCGACCCGGCCTGGCAGAAAACACCGCCACCCGGTTGGCCATGAAAATGGCCTCGTCGATATCGTGGGTCACGAATAATACCGTCTTGCGCGACGCCTCCCATATACCGAGCAGCAACTCCTGCATCAGCACGCGGGTCTGGTTGTCGAGCGCGCCGAAGGGCTCGTCGAGCAGCAGGATCTTGGGATCGTTGGCCAGCGCGCGCGCAATCGCGGTGCGCTGCTGCATGCCGCCCGACAGCTGCTTGGGGTAATGGTGCTCGAAGCCGCGCAGCCCCACGCGCTGGATAAAGAAGTCGCTGCGCTCCTTTTGCTCGGCGGCGCTCATGCCGCGCTCACGCAAGCCGAAACGCACGTTCTGCTCGATCGTCAGCCACGGGAACAGCGTGTACGACTGGAACACCATGCCGCGGTCCGCGCCGGGGGCGGACACCGGCTGGCCGTCCAGCAGCACGCGGCCGCTGGTGGGCGTATCCAGCCCCGCGACGATGCGCAGCAGCGTGGACTTGCCGCAGCCCGAAGGCCCGAGGATGGTGACGAAGTCATTGTCGCGGACCTCGAAGTCCACCGGCTGCAGCGCCAGGGTCTGGCCGCCGCGCGGGTTGGAGAAGGTGCGCGAGACCTGCTGGATGGACAGTGCGCTCATTGGATCGAACTCCACGGGAACAGGCGCTGGTTGGCGCGCTTGAAGACAAGGTCCGAGACCAGGCCGATGCAGCCGATCACGATGATGCCGAAGATGATCTGCCCGGTGTTGAGCAGCGCCTGGCTGTCGGTGATCATGTGCCCGATGCCCGACGACGAGCCGATCAGCTCGGCCACGATCACGTAGGTCCAGGCCCAGCCCAGCACCAGCCGCAGGATCTCCGCGATCTCCGGCGCGGCGCCGGGGATCAGCACGCGCCGCACGATGCCGGCGCTGTTGGAGCCCAGCGTGTAGGCCGCCTCGACCAGGTCCTTGCGCGCGCCGCCGACGGCCACCGCCACCATCAGCACGATCTGGAAGAACGAGCCGATGAAGATCACCAGCAGCTTCTGCGTCTCGCCGATGCCGGCCCACAGGATCAGCAGCGGGATGAAGGCCGACGCGGGCAGGTAGCGGCAGAACGACACGAAGGGCTCGAAGAAGGCCTCGGCCGCCTTGTACGAGCCCATGAAGATGCCCAGTGGCACCGCCAGCACCGCGGCCATCACGAAGCCGCCGACCACGCGCCATACGGTCATGCCGATGTCGCCGATGAAGTTGTGCTCGGTGAACAGGATGAAGCCCTCTTTGGCCATCGTCATCGGATCGGCCAGGAACGTGCGCGGCACGAAGCCGCCCAGCGTCACCACGGCCCAGATGCCGAAGAACAGCACGAAGAAGGACAGGCCCAGCATCCAGCGCGTGTTGGGCGCCACCGGCACCAGCGGGGCCAGCCACGGGTGGCGCCGGCGCACCGGCGCCGCCGCTGCGGCAGGGGCCGCCGCGGCAGCGGCCGGGGCGGGTGTTCCAAGTCTGGCTTGCGTCATGACGTCACGCCTCCTGAAGACTGTCGGTTACTTGAGGAAACGCGCGTCATACAGCGCCGTCACGTCCGGCACCTGGCGGATCACGCCGATGTCCAGCAGCACCGCCGCCGCTTCCTTGCTGAAGCTGGCGAGCTCGCCGGCAAAGAACTTGCGGTTGGCCTCGCGGTCCTGCCAGCGCAGGTAGGCGGAGGACTTGGCGAACTGCTCGCCGGTCTGCTTGACCGCCGCGCCCATGATGTCGTTGGCCTTGGCCGGCTCCTTCTGGATCATCTCCAGGGCCTCGAAGTAGCTGTCGACCAGCGCCTGCGCGGCCTTGGGATTCTCTTTAAGCCACTTCGGCGCGCAGCCCAGCGTGTCGGTCACCATCGGGTAGTCGAGCGTGGTCGCCAGGATCTTGCCCTTGTCCGGGTTCTGGCGCACCGTCGACAGGTACGGTTCATAGGTCATGGCGCCGTCGTTCTGGCCGGCCACGAAGGCCTGCGCGGCCGCCTGCGGCGACAGCGTGGTGGTCTTGACGTCCTTGAGCGTCATGCCGTTCTTCTTCAGCATCCAGGCCAGGCCGAAATACGGCGCGGTGCCCGGCGCATCGACGCCGATGGTCTTGCCCTTCAGGTCGGCAAAGCCCTTGACGTCGCTGCGCACGGCCAGGCCGTCGGCGCCGTAGGACTTGTCGAGCTGCACGATCTGGGTGATGGGCACGCCGTTGGCGTTCCAGGCCACATGCGTTTCCACCGTGGTGGCCGCGCACTGGATCGCGCCCGAGGCCAGCGCCAGGTGGCGGTCCTTCTGCGGGATCATCTTGATGTCGACGTCCACGCCGTGCTTCTTGAAGATGCCGGCCTTGTCGGCCAGCGTCAGCGGCGCGAAACCGGTCCAGCCGCTCATGCCCAGCGTGACCTGGGTGTTCTGCGCCTGGGCCGCACCAGCCCCCAATGCCGCAACCAGCACCGCGGCCTGCACTGCCATCCGACCGCGAATCCTGCTGTGATTCCTCATCTGTACGCTCCTTTGGTGTGTCCGTCGACGGCAGGCCATGCGTGCGGCCGCGCTCGTTTTCGGACATTAAACAGTACCTGTATATACAAGTCAACGTAGGGCTTCCACCAAGCAACCAGACGGATAAACACCTTGAAAGGCGCTTTCCAGCGGAGATTTCTCAACAGACCTCGCACCGGTCCGGATCACGGATGGTGGTGCCGGCACCAGGCTGGGGCGGCGAAAGTGTTGTTGTATAGACAGGAGTAAAACGACGCACAGGGGCAGCAAGCCCCGTGCCAGCGGCACGAGCCCATTGGCCAGGTGGTCAGGCGTCGAAGAAGGAAGTGACGGTGGGATAACGCAGCCGCAGGCGCAGCTCGCGTTTCAGGCGGCGGTTGTCGAGGCGGCGCGATTCGCTCATGAAGCTCAGCAGCGTCTTGTCGATCACTTCACGCGCCTCGCCACGCGTGATCCGCGGCGGGCGCGGCAGGCCGCGACGGTCGGCGACCAGGTCGAAGTAGTCGGCCATGCGCAGCTCGGTGTCGTCGCTGGCATGGACCACGCGCTGCGCGCGGCCGCGGAACAGCGCCGCGACCATGGTGCGCGCCAGGTCGTCGGCGTGGATATGGCTGGTGTAGACATCGTCCTGCTGCACCAGCGCGGGCGTGCCGCGGTGCAGGCGCGCCAGCGGCAGGCGGTCTTCAGCATAAATGCCGGGGATGCGCACGATGCTGGCACGCCAGCCGGCATCGCGGCCGAAGCCGCGCACTGCCCGCTCGGCGGCCACGCGGCGGCGCGCGCGGGCGGTCTGGGGCCGCACGGCGTGGAATTCCGAGACCCGGGCCCCCTGCCGGTCGCCGTATACACCCGACGTGCTGGCGTAGACAAACGCAGCGCGGGGCCTGCCCCGGTCGGGTAGAATGGCGGGCTCGCCGGGAAGCATGCCGGCCGACGTCCTGGCCTTGCGCCAGGCCGCCCGGCGCAAGGCGGCGAGCAAGGCACGCGTGCGCGGATCGCCTTCGCCCTGCCCGGGCGGCGGCGCCAGGTCCAGCACCTGCGTGGCCAGCCCGTGCAGCCGTGCCAGCGTGGCCGGCCGGTCCAGGTCCGCCACCAGCGGCACCGCGCCGGCGGCACGCAGTTCAGCGCGGCGCGCCGGCTGTGAAGTCACGGCAAAGACACGCATGCGCGACGACAGGATTCGCAGGCAGCGCGTCCCCACATCCCCGCAGCCGACGATCAACAGGCGCGGGCGGCCCAGCCGGCGCGAAGGCACCGGCAGCCGCGGGACTTGTGGGAGGCGCGAGGGCTGCAGCTTCGACAGAATTTGGCTCATAGACCGATTATGGCTTATCAAGTAACCGTCATGCCCAGCGGCCACAAGTTTGAAGTGGCCGCGGACGAAACCATCCTCGGCGCGGCCCTGCGCCACAGCATCGGGCTGCCCTACGGCTGCAAGAACGGCGCCTGCGGCTCGTGCAAGGGCCGCGTGCTCGAAGGCACCATCGTTCAGGGCGACCACGCCCCGGCGGCACTGACCGCGCAGGAAAAGACCGAGGGCCGCGCCCTGTTCTGCTGCGCCAACGCCGCCTCGGACGTCACCATCGAGTGCCGCGAAGTCCACGGCGCAGGCGACATCCCGATCAAGAAGGTGCCGTGCCGCGTGACCGCGATCGAGCGCCTGGCCGACGACGTGATCGCCATCAAGCTGCAGCTGCCGGCGACCGAGCGCATGCAATACCTGGCCGGCCAGTACGTGGAATTCCTGCTGCGCGACGGTAAGCGCCGCAGCTATTCGATCGCCACGCCGCCGCATGAAGACGGCCCGATCGAGCTGCATATCCGCCATATGCCGGGCGGCGCCTTCACCGACTACGTGTTCGGCGCCAAGGAAGGCCAGCCGGCCATGAAGGAGCGCGACATCCTGCGCTTCGAGGGCCCGCTGGGCAGCTTCTTCCTGCGCGAGGAATCCGAGGCCCCGATCATCCTGCTGGCTTCCGGCACCGGCTTCGCGCCGATCAAGGCCATCGTCGAGCACGCTGCCTACACCGGCATCCAGCGCCCGATGACCCTGTACTGGGGCGGCCGCCGGCCCAGGGACCTGTACATGCACGCGCTGTGCGAGCAGTGGGCGCGCGAGCTGCCCAACTTCCGGTACGTGCCGGTGGTCTCCGACGCGCTGCCTGAAGACAACTGGCAAGGCCGCACCGGCTTTGTCCACCAGGCCGTGATCGCCGACCATCCCGACCTGTCGGGCCACGAGGTCTATGCCTGCGGCGCCCCGGTGATGATCAATGCCGCACGCGGCGACTTCACCCGCCAGTGCAAGCTGCACGAGGACGCGTTCTTCGCCGACTCGTTCACCTCCGAGGCCGACATGCACCCGGCCGGCTCGGCCCCGGCGGCCTGAGGCGCAAGCCGCCGCCAGCCGTTCCGTCAGCGCAACAATGCCCGGGCCTGCCAAAATTCGTTTTGACACCCGGGCGCATGCGCCTTATATTTGCCCGCATGCACATGACCTTCAACCGACGCCGCAGCTTCCGTACGTCGCTCCCCACCGGGGTGCCACGCGGCTGACCGTCGACTGCGTCTGTTCATGTCAACGAGCCACGGGCAACCCCCGTGGCTTTTTGTTTTTGTTCCGGTTGTTTCGCCCGTCCGTCCATCGTTTAAAGCCGACCCCTGGAGTCCGCCATGGCATTTGCTGAGTATCCCGTCCAATCCCTGATGTACATCACCAACCGGCCCGAGCTCGTGTTCACCGAGGGCAAGGGCTCCTGGCTGACGGATCACAACGGCAAGCGATACCTGGACTTCGTGCAGGGCTGGGCAGTGAACTGCCTGGGCCATTCCAACCAGGGCATGATCGACGCACTGGTGGCCCAGTCGCACCGGCTGATCAACCCGAGCCCGGCCTTCTACAATGAGCCGATGCTCAAGCTGGCCCGGCAGCTGACCGACCACAGCTGCTTCGACAAGGTCTTCTTCGCCAACAGCGGCGCCGAGGCCAACGAAGGCGCGATCAAGCTGGCGCGCAAATGGGGCCGCAAGCACAAGGACGGCGCCTTCGAGATCATCACCATGGACCACAGCTTCCATGGCCGCACGCTCGCCACCATGAGCGCGTCGGGCAAGGCCGGCTGGGACACCATCTTCGCGCCGCAGGTGCCGGGCTTCCCGCGCGCCGATCTCAACGACCTGGCCTCGGTGGAGAAGCTGATCACCGACAAGACCGTCGGCATCATGCTGGAGCCGGTGCAGGGCGAAGGCGGCGTGATCCCCGCCACGCGCGAGTTCATGCAAGGCCTGCGCGCGCTGGCCGACAAGCACAGGCTGCTGCTGATCGTCGATGAAGTGCAGACCGGCTGCGGGCGCTGCGGCACCCTCTTCGCCTACGAGCTGGCGGGCGTGGAGCCGGACATCATGACGCTGGGCAAGGGCATCGGCGGCGGCGTGCCGCTGTCGGCGCTGCTGTGCAAGGCCGAGGTCGCCAGCTTCGAGGCCGGCGACCAGGGCGGCACCTACAACGGCAACCCGCTGATGACCGCGGTGGGCAGCGCCGTGATCGAGCAGCTGACCGCGCCGGGCTTCCTCGACGACGTCAAGGCCAAGGGCGAATACCTGCGGGAACAGCTGCTGGCGCTGTCGGCCGAGTTCGGCCTGGGCGGCGAACGCGGCGACGGCCTGCTGCGCGCGCTGATCCTGGGCAAGGACATCGGCCCGCAACTGGTGGAAGAAGCCCGCGACATGGTGCCGCAAGGCCTGCTGCTGAACGCACCGCGCGCCAACCTGCTGCGCTTCATGCCCGCGCTGAACGTGACGCGTGAAGAGATCGACCAGATGATCGGCATGCTGCGCACGCTGCTGAAGAAGCTGGCCTGAGTCCTGGTCATTCGCCAGACGGAAAAAAAGCCTCGCGCGAGCGAGGCTTTTTTCTTTGTGGTGCCGCAGAGGAGTGAGGGAGAGAGCCAGCGCCGCAGAACCCGCGCACACCAGCCTGAGCAGGCGTTGCGCGGGGCCCCGCGGCAAGGGAAAGGCCTTGCGCCTGCGTGCGCCTGCCCTCTCCCTCACCCCTCTTGCGGCGGGGTGTGAGGCGGCAGCGCGCGCCTTACTCGCCCAGGTAGGCGGCCCGCACCTTGGGATCATCAAGCATCTGCTTGGCGTCCCCGCTCATGGTAATCAGGCCCGACTCCATCACGTAGCCGCGGTGCGCGGCCTGCAGCGCCAGGCGCGCATTCTGCTCCACCAGCAGCACGGTCACGCCCTGCGCCGAGATGTCGCGCACGACCTCGAAGATCTTCTCGACCATGATCGGCGACAGGCCCATCGACGGCTCGTCCAGCAGCAGCACCTTGGGCTGGCTCATCAGCGCGCGCGCCATTGCCAGCATCTGCTGCTCGCCGCCGGACATGGTGCCCGCCAGCTGGTTGGCGCGTTCCTTCAGGCGCGGGAAGATGCCGAACATGCGCTCGACGTCGGCCTTGATGCCGGCCTCGTCGTTGCGCGTGTAGGCGCCCATCTGCAGGTTCTCGGTGATGGTCATGCGCGCGAACACGCCGCGCCCTTCCGGCACCATCGCCATGCCATGCTTGAGCAGCGCGTAGCTGGGCACGCCCTTGATGGACTTGCCCATGTATTCCACGTCGCCGCTGGCCCAGCCCTGCAGGCCGGTGATGGCCTTCATGGTGGTGGTCTTGCCGGCGCCGTTGGCGCCGATCAGCGTCACCAGTTCGCCGTCCTGGATTTCCAGGTCGATGCCCTTGACGGCCTGGATGCCGCCGTACGCGACCTTGAGGCCGGAGATCTTCAGTACTGTCTGTGTCATTGCTTTTCCTCCGGCCATCAGTGTGCCGATGCGCCGAGGTAGGCCTCGATCACCGCGGGGTTGTTCTGCACTTCGTGCGGCAGGCCCTGGGCAATCACCTTGCCGTAGTCCAGCACCGTCATGCGGTTGCACAGGCCCATCACCAGCTTCACGTCGTGCTCGATCAGCAGGATGGTCTTGCCATCGTTGCGGATCTTGTCGAGCAGTCCGCGCAGCTCCACCTTCTCGGTCGCGTTCATGCCCGCGGCCGGTTCGTCCAGTGCCAGCAGCTTGGGCTCGGTCGCCAGCGCCCGAGCGATCTCCAGCCGGCGCTGGTGGCCGTAAGACAGGTTGCGCGCGGTGAAGTTGGCGTACTTGCCGATGCCGACATAGTCGAGCAGGTCATGCGCCATGTCCTCGATGCCCTCTTCCTCGCGGCGTACCGAAGGCGGGCGGAAGATCGCGCCGAACAGGCCGGCCTTGGTACGCGCGTGGCGCCCGACCATGACGTTCTCGAGCGCGGTCATCTCGCCGAACAGGCGGATGTTCTGGAACGTGCGCGCGATACCGGCCTTCGCCACTTCATGCACGGCGGTCGGCTGGTAGGCCTTGCCGCCCAGCACGAACTCGCCCGAATCCGGCGTGTACAGCCCGGTGATCACGTTGAAGAAGGTGGTCTTGCCGGCGCCGTTGGGGCCGATCAGGCCATAGATCTCGCCCGGCTTGATCTGCAGCCCCACCTCGGACAGCGCCTGCAGGCCGCCGAAACGCTTGTTCACCCCCTGTACCGACAGGAGGAAATCGTTGTTGCTCATATTGTCCTCCTGGTCAGAAACGGCCCACGCTGCCCGCACGGCGCACCACCGGGCGGTCTTCCTTGCGCGGCGACGGCCAGATGCCGGCCGGGCGATACAGCATGACGCCAACGAGGGCCAGGCCGAACAGCAGCTGGCGCAGCACTTCGGCATCGACGATGACATGGCCGAACAAACCGGTCTGCATCGGCTCCGCTACCACGCGCAGCAACTCCTGGAAACCCACCAGCAGAACGCCACCCAGGATCACGCCCGGGATATGGCCCATGCCGCCGAGCACCACGATGGCCAGCACGTAGATCGATTCCCACAGCGTGAACGATTCCGGCGACACGAAGCCCTGGAAGGCCCCGAACACCGCGCCCGAGGCACCGCCGAACGACGCGCCCATGGCAAAGGCCAGCAGCTTGATGTTGCGGGTGTTGACGCCCATCGCCTTGGCGGCGATCTCGTCTTCGCGGATGGCCACGAAAGCGCGGCCGATACGCGAGGTCTGCAGCCGCAGGCTCACGAACACGATCACGATGACCAGGAACACCAGCAGGTAGTAGTACATGAACACCGGCGAGAACTTCAGCCCCAGGATCTCGTGCGTCTTCGAGAAGTCGAAGCCGAAGATGTGGACCGGGTCCACCGCGGTGATGCCCTTGGGCCCGTTGGTGATGTTGACCGGGCGGTCCAGGTTGTTCATGAAGATACGGACGATCTCGCCGAAGCCCAGCGTCACGATGGCAAGGTAGTCGCCGCGCAGCTTCAGCGTTGGCGCCCCGAGCAGCACGCCGAAGGTGGCGGCTACCAGGATCGCGATCGGCAACACGAACCACATCGACACGTGGATGCCGGTGGGGAACAGTTGGTGGATCCACTCGAACTGGTTCGCCAGGTGGGGCGAGCCCAGCAGCGCCATCAGGTAGGCGCCCACCGCGTAGAACGCGATATAGCCCAGGTCAAGCAGGCCGGCAAAGCCCACCACGATGTTCAGGCCCAGCGCCAGCATGATGTACAGCAGCGCGAAGTCCAGCACGCGGACCCAGTAGTTGCCGCCCAGGGTCTGGACGAAGAACGGTGCGCACAGGGCGATCACCAGGAAGCCAATCAGTGCGGCCAGGGTCTTGGCCGGCACCTTGGTGGGCGCCGCAACGGCTGCCGCGGATGGAATCGGAGTATTCATGGATTCGCTCTCCTCAGGCGCGTTCCGCCACGCGTTCGCCCATGATGCCGGACGGACGGAAGACGAGCACGGTGATCAGCACGATAAAGGCAAAGACGTCCTGGTAGTTCGAACCGAAGATGCCGTTGGTCAGGTCGCCGATATAGCCGGCGCCGAGCGCTTCGATCAGGCCCAGCAGCATGCCGCCGACCATCGCGCCAGCCAGGTTGCCGATGCCGCCCAGCACTGCCGCGGTAAACGCCTTCAGGCCGGGGATGAAGCCCATGTAGAAGTGGGCATTGCCGTAGTTGGTGGCCATCATCACGCCGGCCAGCGCGGCCAGCGTGGCGCCGATCATGAAGGTGGCGGAAATGACGAAATTGGGGTTCACGCCCATCAGGCCAGCCACCTTCTGGTTCTCGGCGGTGGCGCGCATGGCGCGGCCGAGCTTGGTGCGGTTGACCAGGGCCAGCAGGCCGGACATCACCATCACGGCCATGCCGATGATGACCATTTCCTTGCCGGTGATGGTGGCACCGGTCGAGCCGATATCGATCGGCTCCGAGGGCAGCAGCTGCGGGAAGGTCAGCGGGTTGCGCGACCAGATCAGCATGCCCATCGTCTGCAGGATGATGGAGACACCGATGGCGGTGATCAGCGGGGCTAGCCGTGGCGCATTGCGCAAGGGCCGGTAGGCGATCCGCTCGATGGCATAGGACAGGACCGCGCAGACCGGCATGGCGATCAGTGTGGCGATCACCAGCATCAGCCATTCAGGCAGGCCGGGGGCGAACTTCTGCAATCCGAGGATGGCTGACAGGGCGGTCAGCGCGCCGATCATCAGCACATCGCCGTGGGCGAAGTTGATGATGCCGAGAATACCGTAGACCATGGTGTAGCCCAGTGCGATCAGCGCATAGATGCTGCCGAGCACCAGACCGTTCACGATCTGCTGGATAAGGATATCCATGAAAACTCCTGCTTCAGTCCCGGGCCTTGCGGCATGGTGTGGATGCCGGGGTGGGACCATGGTGTGTAATGGGTAACGTTGCGGTGGTTGGTTTGCTGGTAAGCGACCTGCCCTGCTCCATCCATGGTAAGGATGCTTCTACATTAGGCGAGGCTAAAAAGAACGGCACCGCAAAATGCTCACGGTGCCGTTCGGATGGGCCGGTAAGCCCTGATTACATCTTCACGACGTCGAGGACGGACTTCTTCTTGTCCTTGTACTCGTACAGCGTGATGGTCCCTTCCTTCATGTCGCCCTTTTCGTCAAAGGCGATATTGCCGATCACGCCCTTGTAGTTGGTCTTGGGCATTTCGGCCAGGATGGCAGCCGGTTCGGTCGAGTTGGCGCGCTTCATGGCGTCGACGACGACCATCACGGCGTCATACGTGAACGGTGCATAGATCTGCACCGGCGCGTTGAAGCGAGCCTGGTAGCGTTTGGAGAAGTCCGCGCCCTGCTCCATCTTCGACAGGGCCAGGCCGGCCTCGGAGCAGATGATGTTGGTCACGGCATCGCCTGCCAGTTCGGCCACCTTGTCGGTACAGACGCCGTCGCCGCCAACGATCTTGGCGCCGATGCCCAGTTCCTTGGCTTGCTTGGCGAACGGGCCGCCGGTAGCATCCATGCCGCCGTACATGATCACGTCAGGCTTCTTGCCCTTGATCTTGGTGAGAATGGCCTTGAAGTCGGTGGCCTTGTCGTTGGTGGCCTCGCGCGCCACCACGTTCACGCCGGCCGCTTTGGCGGTCTTCTCGAACTCGTCGGCCAGGCCCTTGCCGTAGGCAGTGGCGTCGTCGACGATGGCCACGCTCTTGGCATGGAGCGTCTTGCTGGCATAGTTGGCCAGTGCCGGGCCCTGCTGGGCATCGGTGGCCACCACGCGGTAGGTGGTCTTGAAGCCCTGCTTGGTGTAGTCCGGGTTGGTGGACGAGGGCGAGATCTGCACGATGCCGGCATCGCTATAGATCTTGGAGGCCGGGATCGACGTGCCCGAGTTCAGGTGGCCGACCACTGCCACCACCTTGGCGTCGACCAGTTTCTGCGCCACGGAGGTGCCAGTCTTGGGGTCAGCGGCATCGTCTTCGCCGACCAGTTCCAGCTTGATCTTCTTGCCACCGATCTCCAGGCCGGTCTTGTTGACTTCTTCCACGGCCAGGCGGGCGCCGTTTTCGTTGTCCTTGCCAAGGTGCGCGATGCCGCCGGTCAGCGGGGCCGCGTGGCCGATCTTGACGACGACTTCACCGCCGCCCGCTGCAGGAGCTGCCGCCGCCGGCGCCGAAGACGCCGCACCAGCCGGCTTCTCTTCCTTCTTGCCGCAAGCTGCTACGAGAGCCACTGCGGCCGCAATCGGCAGAATCTTGGCAAACGTGATTTGCATGAGTGATCTCCTAGGATTCACGAAGACAGGGATTTTCAACGCCTCCCGGACGTTTCCCTGGACCGCCTTTGTTTAGTTTCAATTTGAAACGCGCGCATTGTATCCCCTTTCTTAGTTGATGCAATACGCGACGCAACATCCTTAACCATTTACCGGCCAAATGAGCTAGGGAATTTCCCCAATGCACAGATTGCGGCAATTCCCGCCCACATGACGCGGCCGCCTCACCTACTTACAAGAATCGTGCCTGCGCCGCCCGATGAGGCGAGTAAGCATCGCCAGCGCCACCTATAATGCGCCTTTATTAAATAGGTGTTTCATTTAAATTCAGTTGCGCCCATCTCTAATGTGCAGAATGTAGCGCCGCACCATAATAGGGAAAACCCCAGACCCGGGGATTACCCTGATTTGTCTGATCAACAGGACAGCCATGTATTACCTGCACCAGCCCCGTGCATTATTCGCGCCGGGGTGGCTGCAATTAGGGCACACCAAAGACAAAGGGCGCCGCATCAAGCGGCGCCCTTATTCAAGGCGAGGCGGGCAAGCGGGCACGGCCCGCGCCGGTCAGGCGGCTGCGCTGGCCGGCAGCAGCCCGCGCGGCAGCGGGAAGGCCATGTTCTCTTCGATGCCGTCAAGCGGGCGCACCTGGCGCGCGCCAAGCTCACGCAGGCGCTCGACGATGGACTGGGCCAGCGCCTCGGGCGCCGAAGCGCCGGCGGTCAGGCCGATGCGGCGCTTGCCGGCGATCCATTCGGGGCGCACCTGTTCGGGGGCATCCACCATATAGGCCGGCACACCCAGGCGCTCGGCCAGCTCGCGCAGGCGGTTGGAGTTGGAACTGTTGGGGCTGCCCACCACGATCACCACCTCCACCTGCGGCGCCATGAACTTCACCGCGTCCTGGCGGTTCTGCGTGGCATAGCAGATGTCCTGCTTCTTGGGCTCGCGGATCTGCGCGAAGCGGGCCTTGAGCGCGGCCACGATCTCGCGGGTCTCATCCACCGACAGCGTGGTCTGGGTCACGTAGGCCAGCTGCGACGGGTCGGCAACCTGCAGCGTGGCGACGTCGGCCACCGACTCCACCAGCAGCATGCCGCCGCTGGCCTGGCCCATGGTGCCCTCCACTTCCGGATGGCCGCGATGCCCGATCATCACGATCTCGCAGCCCTCGGCGCGCATCTTGCTCACCTCGACATGCACCTTGGTCACCAGCGGGCAGGTGGCATCGAACACGTGCAGCCCGCGCGCGGCGGCGTCAGCGCGCACTTCGCGCGACACGCCGTGGGCGCTGAAGATGACGGTGGCGCCCGCGGGCACCTCGTCGAGCTCGCGCACGAACACCGCGCCCTTGCGGCGCAGGTCGGCCACCACATAGGCATTGTGGACGATCTCGTGGCGCACGTAGATGGGCGCGCCGAAGCGCTCGAGCGCACGCTCGACAATCTCGATGGCACGGTCCACGCCGGCACAGAAGCCGCGCGGCTGCGCCATCAGGATTTCTGCGTCGGGTGCGAGGGTCAGGTCAGGCATGCTGCGGTATCAGGATGGTTCGGCACACGTGCGGCGCGCTCAGAGAATGCCGATCAGCTGCACGTCGAACAGAATGGTCTGCCCGGCCAGCGGATGGTTGAAGTCAAAGAGCGCAGCGGTCTCGCCGATCTCCTTGAGCACACCCGCGTACTTGCCGCCGCCGGGCGCGTTGAACTCGACCAGGTCGCCCGGGCTGTAGTCCTCTTCGAACGAACTGTTCTCGCGCAGCGTGGCCAGCGACACCCACTGCAGCAGCTCGGGGTTGCGCGGGCCAAAGGCCTGCTCCGGCGCCAGCCGGTAGGTCATGCGCTCGCCTTCGGGCATGCCGACCAGCGCCTGCTCCAGCGTCGGCGCGAACTGACCCTGGCCGAGCAGCAGCGTGGCGGGTTTCTCCTCGAACGTGCTGACAACCTCGGTGCCGTTCTCGAGCGCGATGCTGTAGTGCAGGGTCAGGAAAGAGTCAGCCTGGACAGTCTTGCGGCCAGCCGTGCCGCCGTCGGTTTCCGACGCGAAAGTTTGCAAATTCATGGGTGATCAACCGGTCAACAACCCGTATTGTATTCGACTGGCCCATCGCCCGCCGCCCCGGGCCCGGCCTCACCCTCATCACGGCGTGACTACCCTGGAATGCTCATGACCATTGCCAACTGGCCCGCCTGCGAGCGGCCCCGCGAGAAACTGCTGGAAAGCGGCGCCGCCGCCCTGTCCGACGCCGAGCTGCTGGCCATCTTGCTGCGCGTGGGCGCGGCCGGCAAAAGTGCCGTGGACCTGGCACGCGAGCTGCTGCACCGCTTCGGCTCGCTGACAGCCCTGTTCGCGGCCGAGGGGCGCGCGCTGGCCAGCGTCCGGGGCATGGGCGAGACCAAGTATGCCCAGCTGCAGGCCATTCCGGAGCTGGCACGGCGCGCGCTGGCCGAATCGCTGCGGCTGCCCACCGGCTTCGACTCCCCGGCGGCGGTGCGCAACTACCTGCGCCTGACGCTGGCATCGCTGCCGCACGAGGTCTTCCTGTGCCTGTTCCTGGATCGCGCAACCGCATGGTGGCCAGCGAGGAGCTGTTCCGCGGCACCCTGACGCGCACCGCCGCCTACCCGCGCGAGGTGGCGCGCCAGGCGCTGGTGCATAATGCGGCCGGCATCATCGTCGCGCACAACCACCCGCGTGGCACCACCGCGCCCAGCCAGAGCGACATCCACCTGACCCACGAGCTGGCGCGCACGCTCAACCTGATCGATGTACGGCTGCTCGACCATTTCATCGTCGCCGGGCAGGAAATCCGCTCGCTGGCCGACTGCTGCGACCGCCTGGCCGGGCTGTGACGCCAACGCCACGGCACCGGCAGCGCAGCAACGCCAGATAACGTCAAAGCACAGAAGGCATTGATTCGGCGAGGGAATCCGGTCTATAATGCCCGTTTTGCTGAAGTCTCAACCGCTGCAGTCCGGGCCCGCGCGCCTTTTGTTGATCTGTTGCGAACATTGTCCACGAATAGAAGATTTAGGAGTGCTTCATGGCACGCGTCTGTCAAGTGACCGGGAAAGCGCCGATGGTCGGCAACAACGTTTCCCACGCAAACAACAAGACCAAGCGCCGTTTTCTGCCCAACCTGCAGAATCGTCGTTTCTTCGTTGAATCCGAAAACCGCTGGGTGAGCCTGCGCGTCTCGAACGCCGGCCTGCGCCTGATCGACAAGAAAGGCATCGACTCCGTGCTCGCCGACCTGCGCGCACGCGGCGAAGTCTAATTAGGAGCACATCATGGCAAGCAAGGGCGGCCGCGACAAGATCAAGCTGGAATCGACCGCAGGCACGGGTCATTTCTACACCACCACCAAGAACAAGCGCACCATGCCGGAAAAGATGGAGATCATGAAGTTCGATCCCGTCGCCCGCAAGCACGTCGCTTACAAGGAAACCAAGATCAAGTAATTGATCCCGGTTCCCGCCAGAAAGCCCCGCCATGCCGCGGGGCTTTTTGTTTTGTCCGCGCGGTGCTGGTGCGATAGGCGACCACCGCGCCCGCGGCACTGATGCACGGCATGGCGCGCAGGTGTAGACTTTCCCGTTTCCCCCATCTGCCAAGCGCCCCCCGGCGCATCTCCGCATCATGAATTTCGACGTCGCCATCGTCGGCAGCGGCCTGGCCGGCCTTACGGTCGCACTGCAACTGGCCGACACCCACCGGGTGGCCATCCTCAGCAAGCGCGCCATGACCCAGGGCGCCAGCGACTGGGCGCAGGGCGGGATTGCCGCCGTGCTGGATTCCGGCGACAGCCATGACGAGCATACGCAGGACACGCTCGTCGCCGGTGCGGGGCTGTGCGACGAAGAGGCCACGCGCTTCATCGTGGAGCACGGGCGCGAGGCCATCCAGTGGCTGATCGACCGCGGCGTGCCGTTCACGCGCGACGAGCAGGCCGAACTGGGCTTCCACCTGACGCGCGAGGGCGGCCACAGCCGCCGGCGCATCATCCACGCCGCCGACGCCACAGGCCACGCCGTGGTCAGCACGCTGCTGCAGCAGGCGACGCAGCATCCGAACATCACCATCCTGGAAGACCACTTCGCGATCGACCTGATCACCTCGCGCAAGCTGGGCCTGCCGGGCAACCGCTGCTATGGCCTGTACGTGCTGGACGACAGCACCGGCGCGGTGCATACCCTCACCGCCACGCACACCGTGCTGGCCGCGGGCGGTGCCGGCAAGGTCTACCTGTACACCACCAACCCGGATACGGCCACCGGCGACGGCATCGCCATGGCCTGGCGCGCGGGCTGCCGGGTGTCGAACATGGAGTTCATCCAGTTCCACCCGACCTGCCTGTACCACCCCTACGCCAAGTCCTTCCTGATCTCCGAAGCGGTGCGCGGCGAAGGCGGCCTGCTCAAGCTGCCCGACGGCACCCGCTTCATGCCCGAACACGATGCGCGCGCTGAACTGGCACCGCGCGACGTGGTGGCGCGCGCGATCGACTTCGAGATGAAGAAGCGCGGCCTGGACTGCGTCTACCTGGACATCAGCCACCAGCCCGAGTCCTTCCTGAAGGAACACTTCCCGACCATCCATGCGCGCTGCCTGGAGTTCGGCATCGACATCACGCGCGAGCCGATTCCCGTGGTGCCGGCCGCCCACTACACCTGCGGCGGCGTGGTCACCGACACCGCCGGGCGCACCGATATCGGCAACCTGTACGCCGTCGGCGAAACCGCGTGCACCGGCCTGCACGGCGCCAACCGGCTGGCCTCCAACTCGCTGCTCGAATGCATGGTGATCGGCCGCGCCGCGGCCGAGGACATTTCTTCCAAGGACAAGGCCGGCCTGCCGGACATCACGCTGCCGGCCTGGGATGAAAGCCGCGTCTCCGATGCCGACGAGGAAGTGGTGGTGTCGCACAACTGGGACGAGCTGCGCCGCATGATGTGGAACTACGTCGGCATCGTGCGCACCAGCAAGCGCCTGGAGCGGGCCCAGCACCGCATCGGCCTGCTGCGCGAGGAGATCGCCGAGTACTACGCCCACTTCCGCGTCACCAGCGACCTGCTGGAGCTGCGCAACCTGGTCGAAGTGGCCTCGCTGATCGTGGACAGCGCCTACTCGCGCCATGAAAGCCGGGGCCTGCATTTCAGCCGGGACTATCCGGATGCACTGCCCAAGGCGCTGCCGACGGTGATGCAGCCGCCAGCCACTAGGAAGCGCTGACGGCTGGCCAGGCAAAGAAAAACGGGGTGGCGCCGCAAGGCCCCACCCCGTTTTTTTGGTATCGCGCGACGCGTCAGCCGATGATCCGCAGCGAATAGTCCGTCGCCCGCACGTCCTTGGTCAGCGCACCGACCGAGATCCGGTCCACGCCGGTTTCGGCAAAGGTGCGGATGGTATCGGCATTGACGCCGCCCGACACCTCCAGCAGCGCCCTGCCCCGGTTGAGCCTGACCGCATCCTGCATCATCGGCACGGTGAAGTTGTCGATCAGCACCGACTTCGCGCCGGCCGCCAGCGCTTCTTCCAGCTCGGCCAGCGTTTCCACCTCGATCTGCACCGACGCGCTGGTATCCAGCATCAGCGCCGCCTGCATGGCCGCGCTGATGCTGCCAGCCGCGGCGATATGGTTTTCCTTGATCAGGATGCCGTCGTACAGCGCCAGCCGCTGGTTCTCGCCGCCGCCGATGCGGACCGCATACTTCTGCGCCAGGCGCAGGCCCGGCAGCGTCTTGCGCGTATCCAGCACGCGCGCACGGGTGCCGGCGATCAGGTCGGCATAGCGGCGCGTGGCGGTGGCCACGCCCGACAGCAGCTGCAGGAAATTCAGCGACGGGCGCTCCGCCGTCAGCAGTGAGCGCGCCGGACCGGTGATCTCGCAGACCACCGAATCGGGCGCCATGCGGGCACCTTCCTGCTGCAGCCAGCGCACTTCCAGCGCCGGGTCGACCGCACGCATGCAGGCATCGAACCACGGCTGGCCGCACAGCACGGCGGACTCGCGCACGATCACGCGTGCGCGCGCCGCCTTGGCCGCAGGCACCAGCAGGCCGGTCAGGTCGCCGCTGCCGACATCCTCGGCAATGGCGGACTGCACATTGGCTTGCAGCGCGGCCTGCAGCGCCGGGCCGTAGCTGTCGAAAATCGGATTCACGCTCATGCCGGTCCGATCCCCTGGAACAGCGCCTGTTCCTTGGCCAGGTCTGCCGACGGACGCACATTGCGCTTCTGCGCGGCGGCGAAGTCCAGCATGCGGTTGATGCAGGTCACCGCCTGGCGCCCGGTCACCGGGTCGACATGGATCTCGTTGCGGCCGGTTTCCAGCACCTCGGCCAGGTTGGTGAGCGCGTTCATGGCCATCCACGGGCAGTGCGCGCAGCTTTTGCAGGTGGCGCTGTTGCCGGCTGTGGGCGCTTCAATGAAGTGCTTGCCGGGCGCCGCCATGCGCATCTTGTGCAGGATGCCGTTGTCGGTGGCGACGATGAACTCGGTCGCGTCCAGCTTCTGTGCGGCCTCGATCAGCTGCGAGGTGGAGCCGACCACGTCGGCCTGCGCCACCACGTTTTCCGGCGATTCCGGGTGCACCAGGATCTTGGCGTTGGGGAATTCGCGGCGCAGCAGGTCCAGCTCGATGCCCTTGAACTCGTCGTGTACCAGGCACGAGCCCTGCCACAGCAGCATGTCGGCACCGGTCTGCTTCTGGATATAGCTGCCCAGGTGCTTGTCCGGCGCCCACAGGATCTTCTTGCCCTGCGCATGCAGGTGCTCGACGATCTTCAGGCCGATGCTGGAGGTCACCATCCAGTCCGCGCGCGCCTTCACGGCGGCGCTGGTGTTGGCGTAGACCACCACGGTGCGGTCCGGGTGCGCATCGCAGAAGGCGGCGAACTCGTCGGCCGGGCACCCCAGGTCGAGCGAGCAGGTCGCGTCCAGGTCCGGCATCAGCACGGTCTTCTCGGGGCTCAGGATCTTGGCGGTCTCGCCCATGAAGCGCACGCCCGCCACCACCAGGGTCTGGGCCTCGTGGTCGCGGCCGAAACGGGCCATTTCCAGGGAGTCGGAGACGCAGCCGCCGGTTTCCTCGGCCAGGTCCTGCAGGTCGGCGTCGACGTAATAGTGTGCCACCAGCACCGCATTGCGCTCCTTGAGCAGGCGGCGAATACGTGCCTTCAGGGACTGGCGCTCGTCGGGCGTCAGCACCGGCGGCACTTTGGCCCAGGCATGGGCCACGCAGCTACCGCCAGTGGCGTTTTCGGCATCCGACAGGTTCGGCTTTTCGAACTCGACGGTCTTGATCGATTGTGGGGTCATCTCCGGTACTCCTCTAGACCTCCGCCAGCAAGGGTGCGGCCCGGCCAGAATATTGGGGAGTTTATCTAAAACAAAAGCCCCGCCATGGGCGGGGCTTTGTCAAACCATACGGCGCGGCCGAATTGTATCAGGCGTAGCGGCGCAGGCGCAGCGAGAAATCTTGCAGCGCCTGGATGCCACTGGCCTCGGCACGATGGCACCAGGCCTGCAGCTGCTGCAGCAGCTGCTCGCGCGTCAGGTTGGAACGGCCCCAGATGGCGGCCAGTTCACGGCGCATTTCGACGAAGGTCTGCAGCGCCTTGTTCTGTTCGACGATGCTGGCGAGCTGTTCGCGCTGCGGCGCAGCCAGCTTGGTTTCCTCGCGGTGGAACCACTTGCTGGCGGGCTTGAAGCTGCGGTACTCGGCCACGCCGCCTTCCTTGAGCTTGTCCAGTTCCTGGCGAAACGCGCCCTTGACGGCCTTGGCGTAGCGCGCCATCACGTCATAGCGGTTGGCGATGATCGCTTCCAGCGTGTTGTGGTCAACCGGGCGGGCTTCCACCAGGCGCGCCTTGGGCGGGGTCTTCTTGACCTTGGCCAGGCCGACTGCCTGCATCGCGCGGATATAGCCCCAGCCCACATCGAACTCATACCACTTGATCGAGAACTTGGCCGAGGTCGGGTAGGTGTGGTGGTTGTTGTGCAGCTCTTCGCCGCCGATGATCAGGCCCCACGGCGACACGTTGGTCGAGGCGTCCTCGCAATCGTAGTTGCGATAGCCCCACCAGTGGCCCAGGCCGTTGATGATGCCGGCGGCATGGATCGGGATCCACAGCATCTGCACCGCCCACACGGTCATGCCGATCACGCCGAACAGCGCCAGGTCGATGATCAGCATCAGGCCGACACCCTGCCAGCCAAAGCGCGAGTACACATTGCGCTCGACCCAGTCATTGGGGCAGCCATGGCCGAACTTGGCGATGGTTTCCTTGTTCTTGGATTCGGCCCGATACAGCTCCGCGCCCTCCAGCAGCACCTTGCGGATGCCGCGGGTCTGCGGGCTGTGCGGATCTTCTTCGGTTTCGCACTTGGCGTGGTGCTTGCGGTGGATGGCGGTCCACTCGCGCGTGACCATGCCCGTGGTCAGCCAGAGCCAGAAGCGGAAGAAATGCTGGGCGATCGGGTGCAGATCCAGCGACCGGTGCGCCATGCAGCGGTGCAGGAAGATGGTGACGCCGGCGATCGTGATATGCGTCATCACGAGCGTGTAGATGACGATCTCCCACCAGGTCCAGTTGGCAAGGCCGTTTGCGGCCCAGTCAAGAATAGTGTCGAACAAACTGTTCTCCGTCGGTTAAACAGGGACTTTCCCGTGCAGCCCGGCGGGGCCGGTGCACGCAATGCGCAGAAAAAAGGCTGCGAATCCAAGTGATTGCGATAGCTTTCTGGCGCCTGCCACGGGACCCGAAGTCATTCCGGGCTCCCAGGCACACGAGTCTCGCGCCGGCGCTGGGATGACCCTCCGCGGGCGGGACAAGGTACGAGCCGCTGCAATCTGGCGGCTGTCTGATGTGGGAGCGTGCGCTGCAACCCTAGCTGCAACCCGCGACAACCCGGCATTCTACCGGATCGCGCGACGCGCAAGCATACGCTATTTCCCGGATTTTGACGGGGTGCAACGGTTTTCGTTCCGTGGGTGGCGCATGCTGCGCCCATCTGGCGGCCTATGCGGCACTCGCCGCATTCGCTGCATCCACTACATTCTTAGATGGGGGCAGATCGTTGCCGGGCAAGGGTGCTTCGCCCAGCACGCGGAGTTCGCGCTGCGGATAGGGGATGGAAATCCCATGCTCGCGCAGCGTGCGCCAGATCGCGCGGTTCATCGCGGACTGCACGCCCAGCTTGCCGTTCTGCGGATCGGCCACGAAGACCGCAACCTCGTACTCGATGCCGCTATCGGCAAACAGCACCAGGAAAGCGGCGGGCTCCGGGTCTGGCAGCACGCGCGGCAGGTTGCGCACGCACGCGGTCAGCAGCGCGATCACCGTTTCCGGATCGGCGTTGTAGTCTGCCTGCACCCGGGTAGCCACGCGCACATTGGTGTTGGAGAACGAATGGTTCTGCACCGGCTGCGCCACCAGCTGCTCGTTCGGCACCAGGGTTTCGCCATCGCCGTTGCGCACCACCGTGTAGCGGGTGCGGATCTGCGACACGATGCCGGTGTACTTGTCCACCGTGATCTGGTCGCCCAGCTTGACCGAGCGGTCCAGCAGGATGATGAAGCCGGAGATGTAATTGCTGGCGATCTTCTGCAAACCCAGCCCCAGGCCCACGCCCAGCGCGCCACCGAACACCGACAGCACGGTCAGGTCGATCCCCACCAGCGACAGGCTCAGCAGCAGCGACACCAGCAGCAGCAAGGCCTTGGAGATGCGCGTCAGCACCACCTTCAGGTTGCCGTCGAGGTTGGTCGAGCGCATCAGCCGCTCTTCCAGCCAGGAACCGAACCACAGCGCCACCAGCACCGTCAGCAGGATCCAGACCACCGCCATCAGGGTGTCGGCCAGGTTGATCTTCTGCTTGCCGCCGATCGAGAAGCGCACGCCCTCCATCCACGCCACCACGTCCGCCAGCACACCCAGCACGTACAGCGCCATGCCGGCCCACACCAGCGTGGTCAGCACCTTCTCCACCAGCAGCAGCATGCCGTGCAGCTGGCCGCTGCCCGACATTACCCGGCGCAGCACATAGAAGGTGAAATTCAGGAAGGTGATGCCGAACAGCGGCACCAGCGCCAGGCGCAGCACGCTGATCGGGATCAGCGGCGCCAGCGCAAAGCGGGCGATCAACACCAGCACCCAGCCGGCCAGCGGGAACATGGCGCGCTCGAGGCTGGCGGCGGCAAAGCGCACGGAGAAGCTTGAGCTTTCGTAGCGCGCTTCCAGGCGCCGCACCACGAAGCGCGCCAGCGGCCACGCCACCAGCAGGCAGCCGGCCAGCACGAGCAGCTGCCAGAAGAAGCCCGGCCCGCCTGCGTCGCGGATCAGGTCGTCCAGCATCTTGCCGAACATGGAATGAGAGGCCTTCAGGTCCTTCAGGCCGCCCAGGTCGGACAGGGTCTCACCGTTCATGGAGGAAACTCAGGGTTGGCGCGGGCGCCCGCGCGATCGGCGGGCGGCCCGGCAGGCACCGCCGCTCAGCTGGTGCGTTCCAGCACCGCGGCAAAGAAGCCGTCGGTCTGGTGCAGGTGCGGATACAGGGCAAACATGCCGTTGTCCGGCAGCCCCGTCACTTCGATCTTCTGCTCAGCCAGCACTTCGGCGGCCGGCACCAGGCGGAAGTTGGGGTGCGCAGCCAGGAAGTCGCGCACGATCTGCTCGTTTTCAGCTTCCAGCACGCTGCAGGTCGCGTAGACCACGCGGCCGCCGCCCTTCACCAGCCGCGCGGCCGAGTCCAGGATCGCGCTCTGCTTGGCAGTCAGTTCCAGCACCGACTCCGGCGATTGCCGCCACTTCAGGTCGGGGTTGCGGCGCAGCGTGCCCAGCCCGCTGCAGGGCGCGTCGACCAGCACGCGGTCGGCCTTGCCGGCCAGGCGCTTGATCTTGGCGTCGCGCTCGGAGTCGATCAGCACCGGATGGACGTTGGACAGCCCGCTGCGCGCCAGCCGCGGCTTCAGGTTGGCCAGGCGCTTTTCCGATACATCGAAGGCATAGAGCCGGCCGGTGGAGCGCATCGCCGCGCCCAGCGCCAGGGTCTTGCCGCCCGCGCCGGCGCAGAAGTCGACCACCATCTCGCCGCGCTTGGGTGCGACCAGGTTGCACAGCAGCTGGCTGCCCTCGTCCTGCACCTCGACCAGGCCGTTGACGAAGATCGGCAGCTGGTTCAGCGCCGGCTTGCCGGCCATGCGGATGCCGGCCGGCGCCATCGGCGTGGGCTCGGCGCCCAGGCCGGCGGCCTGCAGCTCGGCCAGTGCGGCCTCGCGGCTGGTCTTGGCCAGGTTGACGCGCAGGTCCAGCGGCGCCGGACGCAGCAGCGCGTCGCCCAGGGCCGCGGCAAAGGGCTCGCCGTGGCCGCGTACCAGTTCATCGTAGAGCCACTCGGGCAGGTTGGCGCGCACGCGCGGCGCCAGGCTGGAGCGCTCGATCGTGGTCAGGCGGTCCAGCCACTCGGCTTCTCCGGGATGCAGGAACGGCGTCAGCGTGTCGCGGCCCAGGGTCGCGGCCAGGCCCAGCAGCGCCAGCCGGCGCGAGGTCGCGCCCGTGCCGCTTTCGGCAAACTGCGCAAACTCGACGCGCCGGCGCAGCACCGCGTAGATCGCCTCGGCGATGATGCCGCGCTCGCGGTGGCCGAGCTTGCTGTTCTCGCGGAAGTAGTAGCTCACCACGGCATCGGCCGGGCGCGCAAACAGCATGACCTTGCCGAGCAGGCGGTCGATATGCTGGATATGGGTGGCATGCAGGCCGCCGTGCGAGCGGACCGCGGCGCCGTCGGCATTGGGCGACTTGCGGATGGGGCTGCCCTTGCCCTTGCTGCGCACGGGGGCGCGTCCTTCGCTGCGCGGGGATCGGGTTCCTGCCTGGGTGCGACTCATGCCTTGACTCCTCCCGCCGGGGTAGCGGCGGAGATGGCCATCAGCAATTGCGATTCGGCCGGGTTGATAACGTTGACTACGCCGTCCTGCAGCTGCAGGCGGTTCTCGACGAACCATTGCACGGCGCGGGGATAGATCACGTGCTCGCATTCGAGCAGGCGCGCGGCCAGGCTCTCGGGCGTGTCCGCGGGCTGCACATCAAGTGCAGCCTGGATCACTATCGGGCCATGGTCGAGCTCAGGGGTGACAAAGTGCACGGTGGCGCCATGCAGCTTGACGCCGGCGTCCAGCGCCTGCTTGTGGGTATTCAGGCCCGGGAAGCACGGCAGCAGCGACGGATGGATATTCAGCAGCCGGCCCGCATAGCGGTCGACGAAGCCGGGCGTGAGTATACGCATGAAACCGGCAAGTACCACCAGATCGGGCGCGTGGGCGTCGATGGCCTCGGCCAAAGCCGCATCAAAAGCAGCACGGTCAGGGTGCTGGCGATGGTCGACCACGCCGGTTTCGATGCCCTGCTGCTGCGCGAATTGCAGCCCGGCGGCATCCGGCCGGTTCGACAGTACTGCCGCCACCCGGGCAGGCCAGCCGCCCCCCGCGCAGGCACGGACGATGGCTTCCATGTTGGAGCCTCGCCCGGAAATCAAGATGACAATTTTTTTCATCGCGCAATTCTACCAAGGCAAGGCGCTAAACTCCGGTAAAGCCAACGCATTACGTACTTAATTCACGAGATTCGGACAGGGCGCGATGTCTCTAACATGTGACGGCATGACCGTATACCCCCGATTGATGGATTGTGACGCTTCGCCCCCTCTGCTAGAGTGGGCGCTACGTCCACGCGCCAACCCTGTGCCTGACACAGTGCTCGCCAAGAGCTGGTGACAACAAGGACGAAACGGGAATTTGAACGGGAATTCGCATGTCGAACGCTGCACCGACGTTGTTGGTGGTCGATGATCATCCTATGGCTTTGTCAGGCACTACGGCTTTTCTCGCCGAAGTCATGCCGGATGTGGCAGTCCATGCCGCCGGCAGTGCCCGCGAAGCCCTGACAAGCCTGCAGCAGGGACTGCGCCCCGATATCGTGCTGCTCGATATCTGGCTGAACGATGGCACGGGCTTCGACGCCATGCAGTCGTTCAAGACCGTCATTCCTGGCGCACGCTTCATCTTCATGTCCGCCGAGGCCACCCCCGAGATCGTCGGCCGCGCCCGCGCGCTGTCGGCCTGCGGCTTCGTCGGCAAGCATCTTGATGCCAATGCCTTCACCGCCGCGGTGCGCAAGGTGCTGGCAGGCGACACCTCCTTCCCCACTGACGAGGCCCTGAACGGCCGCGCGCAGTCGTTCGGGCCCGCCCACGGCATTCCGGTCACGCCGGCCGAGCTCGGCCTGACGCCGCGCCAGGGCTCGGTGCTGGCGCTGGTGCTGGAAGGCCTGCCAAACAAGGTGATCGCGCGCCGCCTGGGGCTGACCGAGAACACCGTCAAGGAACACGTGTCGGCCATCCTGCAGCGCCTGGGCGTGCGCACGCGCATGCAGGTGATGTCGCGCATGGAGCGGTTCCGCCTGCGCCAGTAACGCAGGCCGGCGCCCTTCGCCGGCCTTCGCCCCCCGCCCTATGCCGGCCGCAGCCAGCGGCGCAGCAGCAGCCGCAGCGAAGCCGGGTCCACCGGCTTGGGCAGCACGAAATACCCCGCCTCTTCCGCCGCCGCCAGCGCGGCGGATTTCAGGTCGCCGGTCAGCAGCGCGCTGCGCGCCTGCGGCTGCGTGTTCTGCCAGCGCTCGAGCAAATCCAGTCCGTTCTCGCTGCCGGGCAGGCGCAGGTCGCAGAAGATGATGTCCGGGCGCAGGCCCCTGGCAAACAGCTTGTCGGCCTCGGCGCCGTGCGCGGCGCAGGCTACGCGGATGCCCCAGGCCTCCATCAGGGCGATCCAGGCCTTGCGGATCTGGCTGTCGTCGTCGACCACCAGCACCGTGCCCTGCAGGCGGTCGGGCTTGGCCTCTTCCGCCTGCGCCATCGCGCGCATCTCGCGCACGCTGGCCACGGTCTCGGCCGGTACCGTCGCCAGCGCGAACCAGAACACCGAACCCTTGCCCGGCACCGAGCGCACGCCATAGGTGCCGCGCATCAGGCGCACGCATTCCTTGAAGATGGCCAGCCCCAGGCCCAGGCCCTGCGACGGGTCGCGCTGCGGGTTATGGACCTGGTAGTACGGCGAAAAGATGTCGGGCAGGTGCTCGGGTGTCACGCCGGCGCCGGTATCCCAGACTTCCAGCCGCACATTCTTGCGGCGCTGGCGCGCGGTCACCAGCACGCCGCCGCGCTGGGTGTAGCGCAGCGCGTTCTGCACCAGGTTGAACAGGGCCCGGCGCAACAGCACCGGCTCGGCCATGGCGTACAGCTCGTCGGGCACGCGCGGGGTCAGGGTCAGGCCGCTTTCACGCGCATCGGCGGCAAACTGGCTCATCACGTCGCGGATCAGCGCGCCCAGCTCGCATGGCTCCAGCGTCGGCAGCACCTTGCGTCCTTCCAGCTTGGACAGGTCCAGCAGCGAACGGAACAAGAGGTCGATGGTCTGGGTGCCCGCCGCCACCTGCTCCACCAGCGGATGCAGTGCCGACGACTGGTTGCGCGCGCGCAGCGCCTCCACCAGCATCACCAGCGCATGCACCGGCTGGCGCAGGTCGTGGCTGGCGGCAGCCAGGAAGCGCGACTTCTCCTCGCTGGCATGCAGCGCGCGCTCTTTTTCCTCCTGGAACTGCTTGGCCAGGCGGCGGCTGTCGCCCTCGAGCTGGATGGCGCGCACCAGCGTGACCTGCAGGTTGAAGGCATGGCGCGACAGCATCCCCCCATAAATCACCAGCAGCCCCTGCACATAGACGCCATGGCCGGGAAAGGCGAATTCCGCCATCAGGATATTGGGCACCAGGATCGGCACGCCGGCATAGACCAGGTTCGACGGCACCGGCGCCTGTGACACCGCGCCGCCAGCCAGCACCCCAAGGGTCAGCAGGTACAACACGCTGGAGAACACCTCCGAGCCTGTATACAAATGCAGCAGCGCCGAGCTGCCCCAGGTCATGCCGGTCAGGAAGGCAACCGCGCGCATATTGTTCCACCACTTGCGCGTGTGCGCGGAACGGCTCATCGAGGCATGGTCGCGCTGGTAGCCGACGTAGAACCACAGGCCGCCGACCGTCAGCAGCAGCATCACCGCGCACCAGCCGAGCAAGGCCGAGTGGCTCACGTCGTTCCAGAATCCCAGTGTGGTCAGCGCGGGCAGCAGCACCGAGGCCACGATCGCCGTAGGCGAGTTCTTGTGCACGATGGCCATCAGCTTGGCGCGCGTCTCGACGTCGAGCTGGGCGGTCGCCTGAGGCAGGACTCGGGGCAGGAGCCGGGAAAAGAACCGGTTGGGCAGCGCTTTCAAGTGTGGCTGGCTTGGAATGGGCGGATAACGGGGGGCAGTAGGTGCCAGCGCCGAAGTGGAGCCGAAGTGGTCCATATCATGCCGCCTTTTGCGGCATCGCGCCATGCCGCGAGGGCCGGTTGCGGCACAAAAACAGCAGCGCGGCACCGGCCGCGGGCGGCGGGAGCGGCAAGCGGACCCATTCGCCTTATAATGCTCGCTTTACCTGAAACGTTTCCCGCCGTCCCCGTGAAAGTCTTCCGCGGCCTGCCCAACGCCGAAAGCCGGGCGCCCTGCGCGCTCACCATCGGCAATTTCGACGGTGTGCATCGCGGCCACCAGTCGCTGCTCGCGCGTGCGCGCGCAGCGGCGGATGCACGCGGCCTGCCGCTGTGCGTGATGACCTTCGAGCCGCATCCGCGCGAGTTCTTCACCCCGGACAAGGCCCCCACCCGCATCGCGCTGCTGCGCGACAAGCTGGAAAGCCTGCGCCGCAACGGCGTGGACCGGGTGGTGGTGGAACACTTCAACGCCCACTTCGCCGCCCAGTCGCCGCAGGCGTTCGTCGAGAACGTGCTGTGGCATGGCCTGCACGCGCGCTGGGTGCTGGTCGGCGACGACTTCCGCTTCGGCGCCAAGCGCGCCGGCGACTTTACCTACCTGCAGGAAGCCGGGCGCCACTACGGCTTCGATGTCGAGCAGATGGGCTCGGTGTCCGAAGGCGGCATCCGCATCTCCAGCTCGGCGGTGCGCCAGGCGCTGGCTGACGGCGACCTGGAGCATGCCCGGCGCCTGCTCGGTCACGGCTATGCCATCAGCGGTCACGTGATCCACGGCCGCAAGCTGGGCCGCGACCTGGGCTTCCCGACGCTGAACCTGCGCATCTCGCACAAGCGGCCGGCAGTCAGCGGCATCTTCGTGGTGCAGGTGCACGGCATCGCCGACCAGCCCCTGCCGGGCGTGGCCAGCATCGGCGTGCGCCCCACCATCGAGGACGCCGGCCGGGTGCTGCTGGAAGTCCACCTGTTCGATTTCAAAGAGAACCTGTACGGCAAGCTGGTACGGGTCGAATTCATGAAGAAGCTGCGCGACGAAGCGCGCTTCGACAACCTGGACCAGCTCACCGCCGCCATCGCCAAGGACAGCGCCGATGCGCGCGCCTTCTTCGGCCTGACCGCCCCGGGCGCGGCCGAAGGCAGCGGCGGGCGCGACTTCGCCACCTCCGCCACCGACCGAATTAGGTAGCGGCCGGCGCCTGCCCGCATGCCAGTGGCGCGGGCCCGGCACGCACGCCGCCTGCCCCAGTCTTTCCGCGCGCCCGCCGGCCTGCCGCCGCCCGCGCGCCAACCCGAATTGCCCTGAGAATCGAAATGTCTGACGACAAACGCGCCAAGCCCGAGAAAAGCAAGTATCCCGTCAACCTGCTCGACACGCCCTTCCCGATGCGTGGCGACCTGCCCAAGCGCGAGCCGCAGTGGGTCAAGCAGTGGCAGGACAAGCAGCTCTACAAGAAGATCCGCGCGGCGCGCAAGGGCGCGAAGAAGTTCGTGCTGCATGACGGCCCGCCGTATGCCAACGGCGACATCCATATCGGCCACGCCGTCAACAAGGTGCTCAAGGACATGATCATCAAGGCGCGCGGCCTGACCGGGCTGGACGCCGTCTACGTGCCGGGCTGGGACTGCCACGGCATGCCGATCGAGATCCAGATCGAGAAGAAGTTCGGCAAGGGCCTGCCGGTGCAGGAGGTCCAGGCCAAGGCGCGCGCCTACGCCACCGAGCAGATCAAGCGCCAGATGGTGGATTTCGAGCGCCTGGGCGTGCTGGGCGACTGGGACCACCCCTACCTGACCATGAACTACAGCAACGAGGCGGATGAACTGCGCGCACTCGGCAAGATCATGGAGAAGGGCTATGTGTTCCGCGGCCTGAAGCCGGTGAACTGGTGCTTCGACTGCGGCTCGGCGCTGGCCGAGGCCGAGGTCGAATACAAGGACAAGGTCGACCTGTCGATCGACGTGGGCTTCCCGTTCGCGCAAGCCGACAAGCTGGCGCACGCCTTCAAGGTGCCCTTCGAGCAGCTCGACGGCAAGCCCGGCTGGATCGTGATCTGGACCACCACGCCGTGGACCATCCCGAGCAACCAGGCGCTGAACGTGCACCCGGAAGTGGAATACGCGCTGGTCGAGACCCCGCGCGGCTACCTGATCCTGGCCACCGAGCGCGTCGAGGAGCAGCTGAAGGTCTACGGCCTGGAAGGCAAGGTCGTGGCCACCACCACCGGCGCGGCACTGTCGGAAATCCGCTTCCACCACCCGCTGGCGAAGATGGACGCGGGCTATGACCGCCTGTCGCCGGTCTACCTGGGCGACTACGTCACGACGGACACCGGCTCGGGCATCGTGCACTCGGCGCCGGCCTACGGCGTGGAAGACTTCCAGTCGTGCAAGGCGCACGGCATGGCCGATTCGGACATCATCAGCCCGGTGATGGGCAACGGCGTCTATGCCGGCACGCTGCCGCTCTTTGGCGGGCTGTCGATCTGGGACGCCAACCCGAAGATCGTCGAGGTGCTGCAGGCCTCGGGCAACCTGTTCAATTCGCACAAGTACACCCACAGCTACATGCACTGCTGGCGCCACAAGACGCCGATCATCTACCGCGCCACCTCGCAGTGGTTCGCGGGCATGGACGTGGACCCGGCCGACGAGAACGGCAAGACCGGCCCCACCCTGCGCGAGACCGCGCTGGCCGGCATCGACGCCACCGAGTTCTTCCCGGCCTGGGGCAAGCAGCGCCTGCACAACATGATCGCCAACCGGCCGGACTGGACGCTGTCGCGCCAGCGCCAGTGGGGCGTGCCGATGGCCTTCTTCCTGCACAAGGAAACCGGCGCGCTGCACCCGCGCACGCCGCAGCTGCTGGAAGAAGTGGCAAAGCACGTCGAACAGCACGGCATCGAAGCCTGGCAGACGCTGGATCCGAAGGAACTGCTCGGCGACGAGGCCAGCCAGTACGAAAAGAATCGCGACACGCTGGACGTCTGGTTCGACTCCGGCACCACGCACTGGACCGTGGTCCGCGGCTCGCACCGCGACGACCTGTACGATCCGTCTGCCGATACGCCCGATGGCCGCCTCGCCGACCTGTACCTGGAAGGCTCGGACCAGCACCGCGGCTGGTTCCACTCGTCGCTGCTGACCGCGTCGATGCTGTACGGCAAGCCGCCCTACAAGGCGCTGCTGACGCACGGCTTCACCGTCGACGGCGAAGGCCGCAAGATGTCCAAGTCGGTCGGCAACACCGTGGCGCCGCAGGACATCACCAACAAGATGGGCGCCGAGATCATCCGCCTGTGGGTGGCCTCGACCGACTACTCCGGCGAGCTGTCGATCTCGGACGAGATCCTTAAGCGCGTGGTGGAAAGCTACCGCCGCATCCGCAACACGCTGCGCTTCCTGCTGTCCAACCTGTCCGACTACGACCACGCCAGGCACGCGCTGCCGGCGTCGGAATGGCTGGAGATCGACCGCTACGCCGTGGCGCTGACCGCGCAACTGCAGCAGGAAGTGCTGTCGCACTACGAGTCGTATGAATTCCACCCAGTGGTGTCCAAGCTGCAGACCTTCTGCTCCGAGGATCTGGGCGGCTTCTACCTCGATGTGCTGAAGGACCGCCTGTACACCACCGCGCCGGACTCCAAGGCCCGCCGCGCGGCGCAGAACGCGCTGTACCACATCACCCAGGCGATGCTGCACTGGATGGCGCCGTTCCTGTCGTTCACCGCCGAGGAAGCGTGGCAGATCTTCGCCCACGGCACCGAGCACACCGACACCATCTTCACCAGCACCTACTACGCGGTGCCGGAAGTCGACGACGGCGCCGACGACCTGCTGCAGAAGTGGCACACGCTGCGCGAAGTGCGCGCCGAGGTCACCAAGCAGCTGGAAGCGGTGCGCGTGGAAGGCGAGATCGGCTCGTCGCTGCAGGCCGAGCTGACGATCCAGGCCGGCGGCCCGGTGCTGGACGCGCTGCAGAGCCTGGGCGACGACCTGCGCTTCGTGCTGCTGACCTCGTCGGCCAAGGTAACGCACGCGCCCGAGGCCGGCGACCTGCTGGTCACGGTGACCCCGTCGGCCCATGCCAAGTGCGAGCGCTGCTGGCACTACCGCGCCGATGTCGGCCACAACCCGGACCATCCGACCCTCTGCGGGCGCTGCGACAGCAACCTGTTCGGCGCCGGTGAACACAGGAGCCATGCCTGATGGCATCGACCACGTCCCGTTCCGCCCGCCCGGCCCGCCGCAACAACAAGGCCGCCGGCAGCACCACCCCGCTGCTGTGGATGGCCTTCGCGCTGCTGGTGGTAGTGCTCGACCAGTTCCTCAAGATCGTCATCGTGCGCACCTTCACCTATGGTGAATCGCGCCCGGTGACCAGCTTCTTCAACCTGGTGCTGGTCTACAACAAGGGCGCGGCGTTCAGCTTCCTGGCCGATGCCGGTGGCTGGCAGCGCTGGTTCTTCACCGGTCTTGGCCTCGTGGTGGGCGCGTTCATCGTCTGGCTGCTGTACCGCCATACCGGCCAGCGCATGTTCTGCTTCGCGGTGTCGCTGATCCTGGGCGGCGCGGTCGGTAACGTGATCGACCGCGTGGTCTACGGGCACGTGGTCGATTTCCTGGACTTCTATGTGCGCAACTACCACTGGCCTGCCTTCAACGTGGCCGACTGCGCGATCACGGTCGGCGCGGTACTGCTGATCGTGGACGAGCTGCGGCGGGTGCGGCGCCACTGAGCGCCGCCAGACCACAGCAGGTGATGACAGGGCCGCGAATGCGGCCCTGATGCCATCCGGTGCCGCTGCCTGCAGCAGCCAGGACGCTCAGCCGGTATCATGCCGTTTCCCACCCTTTGACGAGCCTTACCATGGATTTGCGCGGCAAGCACATCGTTCTCGGCCTGACCGGCGGCATCGCCTGCTACAAGTCGGCCGAACTGGTCCGCCTGCTGACCAAGGCCGGCGCCACCGTGCAGGTGGCCATGACCGAGGCGGCGACGCATTTCATCACGCCGGTGACGATGCAGGCCCTGTCCGGCCGGCCGGTCTTCCTGTCGCAGTGGGATGCCCGCATCGACAACAACATGGCGCACATCGACCTGTCGCGCGAGGCCGACGCCATCGTCATCGCCCCGGCCTCGACCGATTTCATGGCGCGCCTGGCCAACGGGCTGTGCGACGACCTGCTCAGCACCCTGTGCATCGCGCGCGACTGCCCGCTGCTGGTGGCGCCGGCGATGAACCGCCAGATGTGGGCCGCCCCCGCCACCCAGCGCAACGCCGCGCAGCTGCGCGCCGACGGCGTGATGATCCTGGGCCCTGGCAGCGGCGACCAGGCCTGCGGCGAGGTCGGCGACGGCCGCATGCTGGAACCCGAAGAGCTGCTCGACGACATCATCGCCTTCTTCCAGCCCAAGCCGCTGCAGGGCAGGCGCGTGCTGATCACCGCCGGCCCGACCTTCGAGGCGATCGACCCGGTGCGCGGCATCACCAACCTGTCGTCCGGCAAGATGGGCTTCTCGATCGCGCGCGCGGCGCGCGAGGCCGGCGCCGAGGTGCTGCTGGTGGCCGGCCCCACCGGCCTGCCCACCCCGCGCGGCGTGGTCCGCACCGACGTGCGCAGCGCGCAGCAGATGCATGACGCGGTGATCGCGCAGCTGCACGGCGTGGATGTCTTTGTCGCCGTGGCCGCGGTGGCGGACTGGCGCCCGGCTGAAGTCGCGCAGCAGAAGCTGAAGAAGGCCAACGATACCGACACCCCCACGCTGCAGTTCGTGCAGAACCCCGACATCCTGGCCTCGGTCGCGGCGCGGGCCGACGCACCCTACTGCGTCGGCTTTGCCGCCGAGAGCGAGAACCTGGAGCAGTACGGCGAGCAGAAGCGCCAGCGCAAGGGCGTGCCGCTGCTGGTCGGCAATATCGGCCACCATACCTTCGGCCTGGACGACAACGAGATCGTGCTGTTCGACGCCGCCGGCATGACGCGGCTGCCGCGTGCCGACAAGCTGTCGCTGGCGCGCCAGCTGGTGGCGGCGATCGGCCAGCGCCTGCCCGGGCGCGCACGGCCCTGATCGCGGGCGCGCGTCCGGTATCATGCGCGGCTGCCACCTATTCCGTTGAACCGATTTCCCCCAGGATTCCCATGACCCAGCCACTGAACCCGACCGTCGAAATCAAGGTGCTCGATGCGCGCCTGAATGAATGGGGCCTGCCCGCCTACCAGAGCGAAATGGCCGCCGCCATCGACCTGCATGCCTGCGTCGACGCCCCGGTATCGATCGCGCCGGGCACGCCCGCGCAACTGGTGCCGGCCGGCATCGCCCTGCACATGGGCAACCCGTACATGGCCGCGACCATCGTGCCGCGCTCGGGCCTGGGCCACAAGAAGGGCCTGGTGCTGGGCAATTCGATCGGCGTGATCGATGCCGACTACCAGGGCCAGATCATGGTCAGCGTGTGGAACCGCAATGCGCCCGGCACCGAGCCGATCGTGATCCAGCCGGGCGAGCGCATCGCGCAGATGATGTTCGTGCCGGTGCTGCGGCCGGTGTTTTCGACGGTGGCAGAATTCAGCGAAGACAGCGAACGCGGCGCGGGCGGCTTTGGCTCGACCGGCGTACATCACGCCAAGGCCAGCGCCTGACGCAGCCTAAGGCCGCACAAGACACTGTGCGCCCCGCGGGGCGCCAGTTTGCATTTCAGCCCTGCTGCTCGAACAGCAGCGCCACGCCGCTGGCGGCATCCGCCAGCACCAGGGTCTCGCGCGGGCCCAGATCGTGGGTCGGCACACCCTGTTCGCGCCAGCCGGCACGCGCCGCCGCCAGGTCATCGGTGCGCAGGCGGATCGCCGCGTAGCCCGGCCCCTCGCGCCGGATATGCGCGGTGCCGGTGGCCGAAGCCAGCGCCTGCGGCGTGCTGACCACCAGCGTGGCATCGTCCAGCGCCAGGCTGCAGACATGTTCGCTCAGCTGCGTCAGCTCGCCGCCGGTCAGCTCCGCATAGGCGCGCGCGGCGGCGTCCACCAGCGCGGGCGCCACCACCAGGAACATGGTGGCGATGCTGTGCGCGCCGTTGGCATGGCGGGTCCATTCGGGCCGCCACAGCAGTTCGGGCGTACGGTGCTCGCAGACGAAGTAGCGCGCGCCCGGCGCATCGTCGAGCGCGGTCACGCGAAAGGTGGCCGGGTGCTCGCTGCCGTCATCCAGCCGCACCGGACGCGAGAACTCGATCGGGTCCGAGGTGTGCCAGCCCGCCGCGCGCAGCCGTGACGCGGTGGCAAAGGCATCGGCGCTCTTGCACGACATCGCCGCGCAGCCGCCGCCGTGCGCCTGCGCATCCCAGTAGTACTGGCGGCTGGGGCTGGGCGCGGTCACGTGCAGCAGCTCAAGGTAGTCCCGCCGCAGCATGATGCAGTGGTTCTGCGAGCCGAGCGTGTGGTAGCCGCGCGGCGTCAGCGTAAAGCCGAGCCGGCGCCAGGCCTGGGCCCCGGCATCGAGGTCTGGGCACACCACCACGGCGTGGTCGAACATTTCCGCTTGCGTTGCCATCGGCATCCTCTCGGTTTCACGGCGCACCGGCGCCGGACATCATCATTCGAACTGGATATTGGCCTTGTGCGCCACGGCCTGCCATTTGTCATGCTCGCGGCGCACCAGGTTGCCGAGGTCGGCCGGGCTGCCGCCCACGATCTCGAAGCCCTGCGCGGCCAGCGCATCGACCACCCGCGGCTGGCGCAATGATTCGACCAGCGCGTCGTGGATGCGCGTGACCGTGGATGCCGGCAGGCCGGCCGGGCCGAATACGCCGATCCAGGAGTAGGCCTCGAAACCCTTGAGCCCCTGCTCGGCCACCGTCGGCACCTGCGGCAGCTGGCGCAGCCGGCTGGTGCCGGTCACGCCCAGCACCTTGATGGTGCGGGCGGCCACGTGCGCCTGCACCGCGGCGTAGCTGCTGAAGAAAATATCGACCTCATTGGACAGCACCGCCTGCACGGCCGGGCCGCCGCCCTTGTAGGGCACATGCAGCATGTGCACGCCGGCTTCGGTCGCCAGTGCCTCGGCCGCCAGCTGGTTCAGGCTGCCGATGCCGGACGAGGCGTAGCGCACGCCGTCGGGCCTGGCCTTGGCCAGCGCCACCAGCTCGCGCACATTGGCCACGGGCAGCGCGGGATTGGCGGCAATCACCAGCGGAAAGCGCACCAGCTGCGAGATTGGCGAGAAATCGCGGAAGGTGTCGTAGGGCAGCTGCTTGTAGGCGAAAGGGTTGATGGCGTGGGTGTCGAAGGCCATCAACAGAGTGGTGCCGTCCGGCTTCGCGCGCGCCACGGTGCTCGATGCGATCAGGCCGCCGGCACCCGGCTTGTTGTCGACCACCACAGTCTGCCCCAGCGCCGCCTTCAGCCCGGGCTGCAGCTGCCGGGCCACGATGTCGACGCTCCCGCCAGGCGGGAACGGCAGCACCAGCGCGATCGGGCGGTTGCCCGCCGGCGGTTCGGCGCCGGTGGCGGTAGCGGCGTGAAGCATCGGGACGGGCATGGCACCCAGCGGCAGGATCTTGAGCAGCAGGCGGCGGCGCCGCGTGCGTTCGGCAGAGGACATCAGGGTTTTCAGGCTGGATTCCTGGCCGGTTGCGCGGCCAGCCGCGGCCGCAAACCCGTGCCCCGACGGGCATGGCCGGCGGCCGCCGGGACAAAAAGAAAAGGGGCGGCATGACTGCCGCCCCCGTATTTTGCCCGATGACCGGCCACGTTGCAGGCAACGCGGCCGATAACCGCTCAGGCTTCGGCGCGCTGTTCCTCGGGCGCCTCGGGCGGTTCCGGCTCGATCTCGGAGAAATCGAGCTTGATCTGGTCCTGCTCGTCCAGGTCCACCACCACCTTGCCGCCCGAAACCAGCCGGCCGAACAGCAGCTCGTCGGCCAGGGCCTTGCGGATCATGTCCTGGATCAGGCGCTGCATCGGGCGCGCGCCCATCAGCGGATCGAACCCCTTGTGCGCCAGGAACTTGCGCAGCTTCTCGGTAAAGCTGGCCTCCACCTTCTTCTCGTGCAGCTGCTCTTCCAGCTGCATCAGGAATTTGTCGACCACGCGCAGGATGATCTCCTCATCCAGCGACCGGAAGCTGATCATGGCATCCAGGCGGTTACGGAATTCCGGCGTGAACATGCGCTTGATGTCGGCCATCTCGTCGCCCTGCTCGCGCGAGCTGGTGAAGCCGATGGTGGCGCGGTTCATGGTCTCCGCCCCCGCGTTGGTGGTCATGATGATGATCACGTTGCGGAAGTCGGCGCGACGGCCATTGTTGTCGGTCAGCGAACCATGGTCCATCACCTGCAGCAGGATATTGAAGATATCCGGGTGCGCCTTCTCGATTTCGTCCAGCAGCAGCACGCAGTGCGGCTTCTTGGTGACGGCCTCGGTCAGCAGGCCGCCCTGGTCAAAGCCGACGTATCCCGGCGGCGCGCCGATCAGGCGGCTCACCGCGTGGCGTTCCATGTACTCGGACATGTCGAAGCGCAGCAGCTCGATGCCCATGATGAAGGCGAGTTGCTTGGCGACCTCGGTCTTGCCCACGCCCGTGGGGCCGGAGAACAGGAACGAGCCGATCGGCTTGTCGGTCTTGCCCAGGCCGGCGCGCGACATCTTGATCGCCGAGGCCAGTGCCTCGATCGCCGGGTCCTGGCCGAACACCACCGACTTCAGGTCGCGGTCCAGCGTCTGCAGCTTGCTGCGATCGTCCTGGTTCACGCTCTGCGGCGGGATGCGTGCGATGCGAGAGACGATGTCCTCGATCTCGCCCTTGCCGATGGTCTTCTTCTGCTTGGACTTCGGCAGGATGCGCTGCGCCGCGCCGGCTTCGTCGATCACGTCGATCGCCTTGTCGGGCAGGTGGCGGTCGGTAATGAAGCGGGCCGACAGCTCCGCTGCCGCGGTCAGCGCCGAGGCCGCGTACTTGACGCCATGGTGCTCCTCGAAGCGCGACTTCAGGCCGCGCAGGATCTGCACGGTCTGGTCCACCGAGGGTTCGACCACGTCGATCTTCTGGAAGCGCCGCGACAGCGCCGCGTCCTTCTCGAAGATGCCGCGATATTCCGTGAAGGTGGTCGCGCCGATGCACTTGAGCTGGCCCGACGACAGCGCCGGCTTGAGCAGGTTGCTGGCGTCCAGCGTCCCGCCCGAGGCAGCGCCCGCGCCGATCAGCGTGTGGATCTCGTCGATGAACAGGATCGCGTTCGGATTGTCCTTGAGCGACTTCAGCACGCCCTTCAGGCGTTGTTCGAAGTCACCACGGTACTTGGTGCCGGCCAGCAGCGCTCCCATGTCGAGCGAGTAGACGGTGGCCTTTTCCAGGATGTCCGGCACCTCGTTCTTGGTGATGCGCCACGCCAGGCCCTCGGCGATCGCGGTCTTGCCGACGCCGGCCTCGCCGACCAGCAGCGGGTTGTTCTTGCGCCGGCGGCACAGCACCTGGACCACGCGCTCGACTTCGCTCTCGCGGCCGATCAGCGGGTCGATCTTGCCGGCCTTGGCCAGCGTGTTCAGGTTCTGGGTGTATTGCTCGAGCGGGCTTTCCTTGCCGTCGCCGCCCTCGCCTTCGCCGGCGGCATCGCCATGCTTGGCGGGCTCGGACTGGTCCTTGCGGATGCCGTGGCTGATGAAATTGACCACGTCCAGGCGCGTTACGCCCTGCTGCTGCAGGTAATAGACCGCGTGCGAATCCTTCTCGCCGAATATCGCGACCAGCACGTTGGCACCCGTCACTTCCTTCTTGCCGTTGGAAGTGGACTGGACGTGCATGATCGCGCGCTGGATCACGCGCTGGAAACCGAGTGTGGGCTGGGTATCGACCTCGTCGGTACCCGGCACCACCGGCGTGTTATCCGCGATGAAGTTCTTCAGGCTGGTGCGCAGGTCTTCTATATTGGCCGCGCAGGCGCGCAAGACTTCCGCTGCCGTGGGATTGTCTAGCAATGCCAGCAGCAGGTGCTCCACGGTAATGAACTCGTGGCGTGCCTGCCTGGCTTCGACAAACGCCATATGCAGGCTCACTTCCAATTCTTGCGCAATCATGCTTCCTCCATCACGCACTGCAGGGGATGCCCCGCCTGCCGCGCGTGCGTTGACACCAGCTCGACCTTGGTCGCTGCAATATCCCTGGTGTAGATACCGCAGACGCCCTTTCCTTCCCGGTGCACGGTGAGCATGATCTGCGTCGCCGTTTCCCGGTCCCTGCTGAAATACTGCTGCAGGATCATCACTACAAACTCCATCGGAGTGTAGTCGTCATTAAGCAGCACCACCTTGAACATGGCGGGCGGTTTAAGCGCCTGCTCTTTCCGCTCCAGGATGGTGCCCGCTTCGCGTTGTGGAACATTCGCAAGCCGTGTAGCCATGGCTTTATTCTAACCCTTACTCGCAACTCTGCAATTTGGGGAAAAGGCGCCGGATTCAAGAGCCGGGTCACCTGTTTCCGATGGTGGAAGGACGCGGGATTTCACGCGGGAGGCATTGCAAGGCACGTGGCCGGCGCGGCGGGACAGCATCCACGGCAGCCCTGGCGCATGCCGCCAAGGTACCACCAGGTGCCGTCCGATTCCCGCCACACCCTGCTGGCAGTGGGGAATCCGCCAACTTGACAGTATCCGGCTTTGCCAGAAGAATCGTTCGCACACCTGCCGACGGCCAACGAGCCAAAGCAACAGCCGAGGCAGGTGATCCGTGAGCAGGGAGGCCACGGCCGCCGCGGCGGCGAGTCAGCATCGAGACTGTCCGCCACGCGATTGCACCTCGCCGCGCGTCATCGCCTGCCGCACCTCAGGACGCGGCAGGTCATGGCGCCGCAGTCCGTGCCGTCTGGCCGGCAAGGCTTCCCCGCTTTGAAATCTGCTATTTCGTTGGGGGAGTATATGGCAAGCGGTATCGTCAAATGGTTCAATGACGCCAAGGGCTTCGGGTTCATCAAGCCAGACGAGGGCGAAGAAGAACTGTTTGCGCACTTTTCGGCTATCCAGATGTCCGGCTTCAAGACGCTGAAGGAAGGTCAACGCGTCTCGTTCGAGGTGGTCCAGGGCCCCAAGGGCAAGCAAGCCACCAATATCCAGGACGCCAGCTAAAGCGCGCCGCGACCGCATCCCGGCCGCAGAGCCGCGGAGCGGTCAACCAGGGTGTGGGGGGGCTCCCCCGGGACGGGATCGATGCCAGCACCCCGCGTTGCCGCCACGGCGGCGCGGCGGGTGCCGGCTCGGATCAGCTGCACGCACCACATCCGACGGAAAGCCCGGCCTCGAGCCGGGCTTTCTGCTTTTTGGGCCCCCGGGGTCCGGGCCATCAGGCCCAGCCGTCGATCTTCAGCCCGCTGGCCTGCTCGGCCTCTTCCCTGGTGACCTTGCGCACAGTCTGGCCAAAGGTCCAGACATGTCCCTCCGTGTCCCGGGCCGTGTAGGTCCGGTCGCCGTAGAACTCGTCCTGCGGTTCGCGCAGGATCACGGCCCCGGCGGCGCGCGCGTGCTCGCAATGCTGGTCCAGCCCTTCCTGCAGATGCACGTGCAGGGTCTGGGTATTCTTGCCTCCGATCGAGGCCGGGCTGGCGGTAAAGTCCGCCCACTCGCTGCCCACCATCAGGTAGCTGTCGCCGAAGCGCATTTCAGAATGCACCAGCTGGTCCTGCTGGTCGCGGATCACCATGACCCGCTCAAAGCCGAAGGCGCGCTCCAGCCAGTCCAGGGCCGCCAGCGGATCCTTGTAGAAGAGGGCCGCACCGAACGCGGTGCGGCGGAAGGGATCGTCCATGCCTGTCTCCTCGGGCCGCCAGGCCCGTCAGTCCAACCCCTGACGTTCTAGGCAACACTGGCGCCCGGGGCAAGAAAAAACCCCGGCGCCGACCAGGCGGCACCGGGGTTTTCCTTGGCAGGTCGCCCGCCGCAGCGGGAGTTCGTGCTTACATATTGTCGATCATCACCTGGCCAAAGCCCGAGCACGACACCTGCGTCGCGCCTTCCAGCAGGCGGGCGAAGTCGTATGTCACCTTCTTGGACAGGATCGACTTCTCCATCGACGAGATGATCAGGTCCGCGGCTTCGGTCCAGCCCATGTGACGCAGCATCATTTCGGCCGACAGGATTTCAGAGCCCGGGTTGACGTAGTCCTTGCCGGCGTACTTCGGCGCGGTGCCGTGGGTGGCCTCGAACATGGCGACCGAGTCAGACATATTGGCGCCCGGGGCGATGCCGATGCCGCCGACCTGCGCGGCCAGCGCGTCGGAGACATAGTCGCCGTTCAGATTCAGCGTGGCGATCACCGAGTATTCGGCCGGACGCAGCAGGATCTGCTGCAGGAAGGCGTCGGCAATGGCGTCCTTGACCACGATGTCCTTGCCGGTCTTCGGGTTCTTGAACTTGCACCACGGGCCGCCGTCGACCAGCTCGGCGCCGAATTCCTTTTGCGCCAGCTCGTAGCCCCAGTCACGGAAGCCACCTTCGGTGAACTTCATGATGTTGCCCTTGTGCACCAGCGTCACCGACGGCTTGTCGTTGTCGATGGCGTACTGGATCGCCTTGCGCACCAGGCGCTCGGTGCCCTCGCGCGAGACCGGCTTGATGCCGATGCCCGAGGTCGCCGGGAAGCGGATCTTCTTCACGCCCATCTCGTTCTGCAGGAAGGCGATCAGCTTCTTGGCCTGGTCGCTCTCGGCCGCCCATTCGATACCGGCGTAGATATCCTCCGAGTTCTCGCGGAAGATCACCATATCGGTCTTTTCCGGCTCACGCACCGGCGAGGGCACGCCCTTGAAGTAGCGCACCGGGCGCAGGCAGACGTACAGGTCCAGCTGCTGGCGCAGCGCCACGTTCAGCGAGCGGATGCCGCCGCCCACCGGCGTGGTCAGCGGGCCCTTGATCGAGACCACATAGTCCTTGAGCACCTCCAGGGTTTCGTCCGGCAGCCACACGTCCGGGCCGTAGACCTTGGTCGACTTCTCACCGGCGTAGATCTCCATCCAGGCAATCTTGCGCTTGCCGCCATAGGCCTTGGCCACGGCCGCGTCGACCACCTTGATCATCACCGGAGTGATATCGAGGCCCGTACCGTCGCCTTCGATATAAGGAATGATCGGATTGTCCGGGACATTCAGCGAAAAATCCTGGTTGACCGTGATCTTTTCGCCGGCCGGAACCTTGATATGTTGGTACATGACGTCTCCAGTACGGAACGGTTGTGACTGCCGCCGGTTCGTGGCCGGTCGGCGAGATTCGGGGAGAGGGCGCTGAGGCATTGTAGCGGGCCTTACCGCACACCCGTGCTGCATTGCATCACCCTGGCGCCACCCTGGGCTGCCTTCAGTCTTATATAAGACACAAGACTAATTTCGTATTATGCAGCAATTTTTCATCATCCGCCAATCGGGCCGGACCCCAGATCCTCTCCCCCGCCTCTGCGCGCCACTGCGGCATACTTGCGCCCCATGACCCTGATTGCCCTGAACAAGCCGTTTGGCACCATGAGCCAGTTCTCGGAACACCCGACGCGCCCGACGCTGGCCGCGTGCGTGAGCGTGCCCGGCGTCTACCCGGCCGGGCGGCTCGATGCCGACAGCGAGGGCTTGCTGCTGCTGACCGACGACGGCGCGCTGCAGGCCCGCATCGCCGACCCGCGCCACAAGCTGGAGAAGACCTACCTGGCACAGGTCGAAGGCATTCCCGATGCCGCCGCGCTGGCCCGGCTGCGCGCCGGGGTAAACCTGGGCGACTTCGTCACGCAGCCGGCCAGGGTACGCGCGATCGAGGCGCCCGACTGGCTGTGGCCGCGCCAGCCGCCGGTGCGCTTTCGCGCGGCGATCCCGACCGCGTGGCTGGAACTGACGATCCGCGAGGGCAAGAACCGGCAGGTGCGCCGCATGACCGCCGCGGTCGGCTTTCCCACGTTGCGGCTGGTGCGGGTCGGGATCGGCCCGCTTGACCTGCGCGCCCTGGGGCTTGCGCCCGGCGAAAGCTGCGAGGTGTTCGCCGCCCAACTGGGACTGGCGGCCGTTGCTCGGCATGCCCGGCCGGATCCGGCGCGGCGGCCCGATGTATCGAAAGCCAGGACGGATGACCCCAAGCGCCGCTCTCGTTACAAAAAAAAACAAATCGCGGGTCAACCCTGACGGCAACGGCCTCGTTCTTGTCGGGGACACGTCCTATCACGCGTCATCATTTCCGACTTTTCTTATCCTTCGAGGTAATACGCCATGAAAAAACTGATCGCTGCTCTGGTTGTTGGCCTGTTCGCCACCGGCGCCTTCGCCCAGGCTTCGGCACCTGCTGCTGCCGACACTGCAGCGCCCGCGGCCACCAAGGAAGCCCCGAAGGCCGCCAAGAAGAAGACCAGCACCAAGAAGCACAGCAAGAAGAAGGCCGCCGCGTCGGCCCCGGCTGCCCAGTAATTGCTGGCGCCCTACCTGCCCCGTGCGTGCGCGAGGCAGGAAAGAAATGGCAGGCTGCCGCCAGGCGCCTGCCTTTTTTATTGCCGGTATAGGATTGTCGAGGTGCGGCGTACCATCGGCCGCACATCAGCATGCCGCGTGTGCGCTATGCTTGCGGCTGCCGCGGCCCGCGCCATTTCAGACTGAACACCATGTCCTTCCTGTCCAAGACGCTGTTGCCACGATGCTCCTCCCTTGCCGGCCTGCTCGCGCTGAGCGCCGGGATCGCGCACGCGCAGGCCGCGCTGCCGATGGTGCCGCTCACTGCGGGCATGTTTGCGATCAAGGCGGAGGTTGCCGCCACGCCGGCGGCACGCGAGCAGGGACTGATGTACCGCACGACCATGGCCCCCAACGCCGGCATGCTGTTCGTGTTCGAGCAGAAGGCTGGGCACTGCTTCTGGATGCGCAACACCGAGCTGCCGCTGTCGATCGCCTTCCTGGCCGATGACGGCACCATCGTCAATATCGAGGACATGGCGCCGCGCACGGAGAGCAACCATTGCCCGAAGGCGGCGATCCGCTATGCGCTGGAAATGAACAAGGGATGGTTCACGCAGAAAGGCATCAAGGCCGGCGCGAAAATCGGCGGACTGCCGCAGCCTCGCTGAGGGCGGCAGCGCCAGGCGGCGCCGGCAGGAGCGCCGGCGCGGAGGGCAAGGGTCAGTCGCGGAAGTTGTTGAAATCCAGCGGCGCCTCGGACACGTCCTTGCGCAGCATCGCCATCACGCTCTGCAGGTCGTCGCGCTTGGCGCCCGACACGCGCACGGCATCGCCCTGGATGCTGGCCTGCACCTTGATCTTGCTGTCCTTGATGATGCGCACGATCTTCTTGGACAGGTCGCCGGTCACGCCCTTCTTGATCGTGATCACCTGCTTGACCTTGTCGCCGCTGATCTTGTCGATCTTGCCGTAGTCCAGGAAGCGCACGTCCACGTTGCGCTTGGCCATCTTGTTGATCAGCACATCCTTGACCTGGCTCAGCTTGAAATCATCGTCGGCAAAGGCAGTCAGTTCATTTTCCTTCTGCTCGACCCGGGCGTCCGAGCCCTTGAAATCGAAGCGCGTCGAGATTTCCTTGTTGGCCTGTTCGACGGCGTTCTTCACCTCGACCATGTTCGCTTCGCACACTACATCAAACGACGGCATTGCATTCTCCTTGTGATCCGTATGCCCGGAAGCCGCCGCGCACGGCGCCTTCCGTATAATCCAGCCTACCTCGCAGTTCCGGGTCGCTTGCCCACCAGCGGCGGCCGCGTCACCTTTTCCTTGCATGGCAGATTTCCACGAATTCTATCCCCTGCGTCGCCACAATACATTCGGATTCGACGCGCGCGCGCGCTTTGCAGTGCATGTGCGCAGCGAAGCCGACCTGACCGCGGCACTGGCCGACCCGCGTGCCGACGGCCTGCCACTGGTGGTCCTGGGCGGCGGCAGCAATGTGGTGCTGACCGGCGACCTGGACGCGCTGGTGCTGCTGATGGAAATCCCCGCCTACCAGCCGGAAGAGACTGGCGATGCCTGGCTGGTCACCGCCGGCGCCGGCGAGAACTGGAACGCGCTGGTCAACCGCACCATCGCCGACGGCATGCCCGGGCTGGAAAACCTGGCGCTGATCCCCGGCACCGCGGGCGCAGCGCCAATCCAGAACATCGGCGCCTACGGGGTGGAACTGCGCGAGCGCTTCGAAGGCGTGCGCGCCTATGACCGCCACACCGGCGCATTCGTCTGGCTGGACCTGCGGGCGTGCGGCTTCGGCTACCGCGACAGCCTGTTCAAGCGCGCCGGCGCCGGCCGCTACATCATCACGGCGGTGACGCTGAGCCTGCCCAAGGCGTGGCAACCGGTGCTGTCGTACGGGGAACTGGCGCGCGAACTGGATGGCCGGGCTGCGCCCGATGCGGCCACGATTCGCGACGCCGTGGTCGCGATCCGCTCGCGCAAGCTGCCCGACCCGGCGCAAGTCGGCAATGCCGGCAGCTTCTTCAAGAACCCGCTGGTCAGCGCGGCACAGCGCGACGCGCTGTTGCAGGCCAATCCGGACCTGGTCAGCTACGCGCAGCCGGACGGCAGCTACAAGCTGGCCGCCGGCTGGCTGATCGACCGCTGCGGTTTCAAGGGCGTCAGCGACGGCCCGGTGGGCGTCTATGGCAAGCAGGCGCTGGTGCTGGTGCACCACGGCGGCGGCACCGGCGCGATGCTGCTGGCGCTGGCCAACCGCATCGCCGATGCGGTGCAGGCACGCTTTGGCGTGCGCATCGAACCGGAACCGGTGGTGCTGTAAAGCAGGCGGGCCAGGACTGACCCGCCGCGCCTGTCACGCGAAGTGGCAGACGTAGTCCAGCGTTTCCTGCACCTCGATATCGAAGCTGCTGTTGCCCGGCACGCTGAACTGCTGGCCCGCGCCGTAGGTCTGCCAGTCTTCCGAACCGGCCAGGCGCACGCGGCAGGTGCCGGCATTGATTTCCATGATCTCGGGCGCGCCGGTGTTGAAGGTCAGCGCGGCCGGGAAGATCACGCCCAGCGTCTTGCGGGTGCCGTCCGGGAACAGCACGGTGTGGCTGACGCACTTGCCGTCAAAGTACAGGTTGGCTTTCTTGACGACCGACACGTTGTCGAACTGGCTCACTTCCATCTCCTTGGGTTTCTGTCCGAAAGACGTAAAAAGAGGGGCCATCGCGGCCCCTCCCCTGTTCACTCCGCGCCGCGCTGGTTCAGTAGCGGCCGCAGAGCAGGTATTCCATCAGCGCCTTCTGCACGTGCAGGCGGTTCTCGGCCTCTTCCCAGACCACGCTCTTGGGGCCGTCGATCACGGCGGCCTCGACTTCCTCGCCGCGGTGCGCCGGCAGGCAGTGCATGAAGAGCGCGTCGGACTCGGCGCGGTCCATCATCGGGGTGGTGACCATCCAGTCCTTGAAGGCGCGCTTGCGGGCGTCGTTCTCGGCCTCGAAGCCCATGCTGGTCCAGACATCGGTGGTGACCAGGCTGGCGCCCTGGCAGGCCGTGAGCGGATCGTCGAAGACCTTGACCAGGCCCGCGGCAGACGCCGGCACCATGGCCGGATCGAGCTGGTAGCCCGGCGGCGCCGAGAAATGGAAGGAGAAGCCCAGACGCTCGGCTGCCTGGATCCAGGTGTAGGCCATGTTGTTGGCATCGCCGATCCACGCCACGGTCTTGCCGCGGATGCTGCCGCGCTGCTCGATGTAGGTGAAGACGTCGGCCAGCACCTGGCACGGGTGGTATTCGTTGGTCAGGCCGTTGATCACCGGCACGCGCGAATGCGCGGCAAAGCGCTCGATGATGTCCTGGCCGAAGGTGCGGATCATGATGATGTCGACCATGCGCGAGATCACCTGCGCCGCATCCTCGATCGGCTCGCCGCGGCCCAGCTGCGAGTCGCGCGTGTTCAGGAACACCGCGTGGCCGCCCAGCTGGTGGATGCCGGCTTCGAACGACAGGCGCGTACGCGTGGAATTCTTCTCGAAGATCATGGCCAGCGTGCGGTCGTGCAGCGGGTGCCAGGTCTCGTAGTTCTTGAACTTGGCCTTCAGGATCCGCGCGCGATCCAGCAGGTACTCATACTCGTCGGGAGTGAAGTCGCTGAACTGGAGGTAATGCTTGATCGGGGTTGAGCTCATAAAACAAAGAAGGCGGCTCGGTGGGGACGCGCCGTCACGAAGTGTTCATGACTCAAGCGCGCCGCGGAGCCGCCTTTCGCGTCGCATACGCAATTTAACTGCAAGAATCATAAGGGATTATTTCTGCTTTGGCGAGTCCGGGACAACCCGGCACGAACTCGCACCCTGCCCCGGTGCGGTGCCGCTGACAGGCTCCCGACAGGATTTCGCCCTTATGCGCAACTCTTATATAAGATATAATACCCGCTGATTCACGCGGGGCCCGGCACACCCATGCCGCTGCCCGCCGCCGGCATCAAAAGTGCCCCCGCAAGACACCGACGCCCCGCCTTCCGGCTGGAACCAGCGCGAAACAAACGCGCCCCGGCCGCGTCAAACGGGCGCCCGTCCAGCGGGTTTACCGTCGAGTCATCCGCCTCACCCGCAGTGTCCAGCCTCATGAACCCCAACGTTCGCGAATACTTTATCCAAGGCATTACCAAGGAAGGCAAGACCTTCCGCCCGAGCGACTGGGCCGAACGGCTGTGCGGCGTGATGGCGCAGTTCCGCCCCGAGGGCGACAGCGGCGACCCGCGCCTGACCTACTCCCCTTACGTGCGGCCGATCTTCGCCGGCAACGTCAAATGCGTGGTGGTGGACGTGCGGCTGCGCGACATTGAACCCAAGGCGCTGGATTTCGTTCTGAATTTTGCGCGCGACAACAACCTGCAGCTGGTGGAAGCCTGTTCGCTGGAATAAGCCTGCCGGCCTGGTGCCGGAAAGCAAAAAAGCTCGTCGCATGACGAGCTTTTTTGTTGGCGGATGCCTGGGCACCCGCCTCTGCTGGACCGCCGGGGCGGCCCGGGCAGCGATCAGGCAGCCATCGACTTGATGGCAGCCGACAGGCGCGACTTGTGACGTGCAGCCTTGTTCTTGTGCACGATCTTCTTGTCGGCGATGCTGTCGATCACGGCTTGCGAGCTCTTGAAGATCTCGGCGGCAGCGGCCTTGTCGCCAGCGTCGATGGCCTTGCGGACGGCCTTGACGGCGGTGCGCAGACGCGAACGCAGGCTGGAGTTGTGAGCGTTCTGGGCAACGGCCTGGCGGGCGCGCTTGCGAGCTTGTGCGGAATTTGCCATGTAAAAATATCCTGAATTCAGATGCGTGCCGCGGGGGACACAACAATTAAGTCATATCGAGCGACCCGGGATGCACTGACACACGAATCCGGAACGCAACTGTCCTTGTGAATCGGCAATTATACACAGATGCCGGCACACAAAGCAACACGACGGACACTTTGCCAGCTCGGGCCGGGCGGGTGCCGGGCCGATCCGTATAATAAGCGCCACATTGTGCCGGGGCACGTGGCGCGCCGGCAACTTTATCGCCCGGACCGCGTCTCAGAGGCGTCCCCAGCACGCGGTGCGCCCGCACCAATCCACCGTCCCGCACCGACCCGCACCTTGAACCTGCTCAAAGCGCTCGCCACCATCAGCAGCCTGACGATGCTCTCGCGCATCACCGGCCTCGTGCGCGAGATCCTGATCGCCCGCGCCTTTGGCGCGTCGGAGATGACCGACGCGTTCAACGTGGCCTTCCGCATTCCCAACCTGCTGCGCCGCATTTTCGGCGAAGGCGCGTTCTCGCAGGCCTTCGTGCCGATCCTGGGCGAATACCACGCCAAGCGCGGCGACGAGCCGACCAAGGCACTGATCGACGCCGTCGCCACGGTCATGACCTGGGTGCTGATGGGCGTGTCACTGCTTGGCGTGATCGGGGCGCCTCTCGTGATGACCGCGGTCGCCACCGGCTTCCGCGGGCAAAGCGAGACCTATACCGCGGCCGTGTTCATGACGCGGGTGATGTTCCCGTATATCGGCCTGATCTCGCTGGTGGCGCTGGCGTCCGGCATCCTCAATACCTGGCGCAAGTTCGCGGTGCCGGCCTTCACGCCGGTGCTGCTGAACCTGTGCCTGATCATCGCGGCCCTGTTCGTCGGCCCGCACATGGACCAGCCGATCTACGCGCAGGCGTGGGGCGTGCTGGTTGGCGGCGTGCTGCAGCTGGCGATCCAGGTGCCGGCGCTGCGGCGCCTGGGCGTGATGCCGCGGCTGAGCTTCAAGCTGCGCGCGGCGTGGTCTGATCCCGGCGTGCGCCGCATCCTGCGGCAGATGGGGCCGGCGCTGCTGGCCGTGTCGGTGGCGCAGATCAGCCAGATCATCAATACCAATATCGCCTCGCGGCTGGCCGCGGGCAGCGTCTCGTACCTGACCTATGCCGACCGGCTGATGGAGTTCCCGACCGCGCTGCTGGGCGTGGCGTTGGGGACGATCCTGCTGCCGAGCCTGTCCAAGGCCAACGCCTCGGGCGACCATGCCGAGTACTCGAGCCTGCTCGACTGGGGCCTGCGCCTGACCTTCCTGCTTGCGGTGCCCTGCGCGGTTGGGCTGTTCGTGTTCGGCGCGCCGCTGACCGCCGTGCTGTTCAACTACGGCAAGTTCGACGCCCACGCGGTCGAGATGACGCGCCAGGCGCTGGTTTCGTACGGCGTCGGCCTGATGGGGCTGATTTCGATCAAGATCCTGGCGCCTGGCTTCTATGCGCGCCAGGATATCCGCACGCCGGTGAAGATCGCGCTGCTGGTGCTGGTGATCACGCAGGCCTGCAACTATGCGTTCGTGCCGTGGATCGGCCATGCCGGGCTGGCGCTGTCGATCAGTGCCGGCGCCACCATTAACGCGCTGCTGCTGTTCTTCGGCCTGCGCCGGCGCGGCCTGTACCGGCCGGCGCCGGGCTGGTGGCTGTTCCTGGCGCAGCTGGGCGCCTCGGTGCTGCTGCTGTCCGGCATGCTGCTCTGGTTCGCGCGCAACTTCGACTGGATCGGGCTGGGCGCAACGCCGCTTCTGCGCATCGCGCTGCTGGCTTCGTGCCTGGTACTTGCAGCGGTGGTCTACTTCGGTACACTGTGGCTCATGGGACTGCGCTACTCTGCCTTCAGGCGCCGCGCCGGCTGATGGGCCAGCGAATCTGCCAACGCATGGGCCACCTAATGAGCCGGCAATGGTGACCCACGCTGCGCGCGGTGCCGGCGGCTGCACCGGGAAACCGACATGACATCCACCAAAGTCCTGGATTATTTCGCCAGCCTCGTGGCCGACGAAAACGGCATCCCGCTGACCGAAACCGCGCTGTCCATCGCGCAGGACGCCTACCCCGACCTGGACCTGCAGGCCGAGCTTGCGGCGCTGGACGTGCTGGCGCTGCGCCTGAAGCGCCGGATCGCCGAAGGCACCCCCGCGATCCAGCGGCTGCGCCTGCTGAACCATTTCTTCTATCGCGACCTGGGTTTCGGCCCGAACGCGAACGACTACTACGACCCCGACAACTCCTACCTGAACGTGGTGCTGCGCCAGCGCCGCGGCATCCCGATCTCGCTTGCGGTGCTGTTTATGGAGCTGGGCCAGCAGATCGGCCTGCCGCTCAAGGGCGTATCGTTCCCCAACCATTTCCTGCTGCGCATGACGATTCCGGCCGGCGAGGTGATACTGGATCCGCTCACCGGCGAGACCCTGTCGAAGGAACAGCTGCAGGAAATGCTGGATCCGTACCTGGAGCGTGAAGGGATCAGCGATGCCAGCCAGGTGCCGCTGGGCTTGTTCCTGCGCGCGGCCAGCCACCGCGAGATCGTCGCGCGCATGTTGCGCAACCTGAAGGCGATCTACCTGCAGGAGTCGCGCTGGCAGCGGCTGCTGGCGGTGCAGAACCGCCTGGTGATCCTGCTGCCGGGTTCGATCGAGGAAGTGCGCGACCGGGGCCTGGCCTATGCCAACCTGGAGTGCTTCCGCCCCGCGCTGGCCGACCTGGAAGCCTATGTTCTGGCCCGGCCTGATGCGGCCGATATCGGCCAGATCCGCGAGCGCATGCCCGCACTGCGGATGATGAGCCGCAGCCTCAACTGAAGAGGCTGCGTGGCCTCACTGGCTCAGCGCTCCACGCGCGAAGGCCGGCGGCGATTGCCGCGCACCAGCTTCCACAGCCCGCCCAGCACCAGCGGCACCACTGCCGCCCCGATGCCGGCCAGCACGATCAGGTTCAGGTACTGGCGGATAAACGGCAGGTTGCCGAAGAAGTAGCCGGCGAACACCAGGCCCACCACCCAGGCCACGGCGCCGACCACGTTGAACATCTGGAAGCGCGCAAAGGTCATCTGCGACACGCCCGCCACGAACGGCGCAAAGGTGCGCACGATCGGCACGAAGCGCGCCATCACCAGCGTCTTGCCGCCGTGCCGCTCATAGAAGTCATGGGTGCGGCGCAGCGCATCCTGGTCCAGGAAGCGCCACTGGTGGTCGAACACCTTGGGCCCGATCCAGCTGCCCACCAGGTAGTTGACGGTATTGCCGGAGATCGCCGCCACCAGCAGCAGGCCGATCAGCGCCCACTCGTTCATCGCGCCGGTTGCGCAGAAGGCGCCCGCGATAAACAGCAGCGAGTCGCCCGGCAGGAACGGCACGACCACCAGACCGGTTTCGGCAAAGACGATCAGGAACAGGATGGCATAGACCCAGTGGCCGTACTGGTCGATGACCGTGCCGAGGTATTTGTCGACATGCACCAGCATGTCGATGAGCTGCAAAGCGAGATCCAAGTCGTTCCCCGTTGATGGTTTGGTTGACTGCGTTCGGTCCGATGCGGCCCGGGCCGCCCTGGCCTGAATCATACAAGAGCCGCCGCTCCGATCCGCCACCTGCGGCACCTTTGTGCGTCCGACTCCGTGCGAGCGTCCACGTATAATCGCCGGATGCCTGCCTCCGCCTCCAGCACCGCCCTGCGCACCACCCAGCAGCCGCGCCCGATCCGGCCGCTGCCGGACCAGCTCATCAGCCAGATCGCCGCCGGCGAAGTGGTGGAACGACCGGCCTCGGTGGTCAAGGAGTTGCTGGAAAACGCGCTCGACGCCGGCGCCACGCAGCTCGGCATCCGGCTGGAAGAAGGCGGCGTGCGGCGCATCGTCATCACGGACAATGGCTGCGGCATCCCTGCTGCCGAGTTGCCGGTCGCGCTGATGCGCCACGCCACCAGCAAGATTGCTTCGCTCGACGAACTGGAATCGGTGCTGACGCTGGGCTTCCGCGGCGAGGCCCTGGCCTCGATCGCCTCGGTGTCCCAGCTGGCCCTGACCAGCCGCACCGCGGCCGATGCCCATGCCACCCTGGTCAGCGCCGATACCGGCACGGTGCAGCCTGCCTCGGGCGGGGTCGGCACCACCGTCGACGTGCAGCATCTCTACTTCAACACGCCAGCGCGCCGAAAGTTCCTCAAATCGGAGCAAACCGAGCTGGGGCACTGCCTGGAGATGGTGCGGCGCGTGGCGCTGGCGCGGCCCGACGTGACCATCTCGGTCCACCACAACGGCAAGCCGCTGGAGCACTGGAATGCCGGCGACGTCGCCACCCGTACCGCGCAGGTGCTGGGCACTGACTTTGCCCGCGCCCGCCTGCCACTGGACGAAGAGGCCGATACGCTGCACCTGTATGGCTTTGCCGGGCTGCCCACCGCCTCGCGCGGGCGGCCGGACCAGCAGTACTTCTTTGTCAACGGCCGCTTCGTGCGCGACAAGCTGCTCAACCACGCGGTGCGCAGCGCCTACCAGGACGTGCTGCACGGCGACCGTTTCCCGTCCTATGTGCTGTGCCTGGACCTGCCGCCGGAGATGGTCGACGTCAACGTGCACCCGTCGAAGATCGAAGTGCGCTTCCGTGAATCGCGCGCCGTGCACCAGTTCGTCTACCACGCCGTGCAGCGCTGCCTGGCGCGGCAGGCCGGCGGGAACGGCGACAGCCTGCATACCGATGCCGACGGCGAGATCACCCTGCCGCCTGGCGGTGCAATACCGGCGGGCGGCGCAAGGCCGGGCTATGGCGGCGGCAGTGGTGGCGGCGGCGGCCAGTGGATCAACTATTCCGCGGCACGCCAGACCGAACTCGGCATCGCCCAGCCGCGCCAGGCCTACCTGGGCATGGTGCGCGATGCCGCCGCACCGGCAGCGCGGCCCTATGGCACCATGCCCGGCACCCCGGCGCAACCGCCAGCCTGGCTGGCCGACGCCCAGGCGGCACGCGCCGACGACCCGCCCGGCCTGCTGGACCGGCTGCCGCCGGCCGCGCGCGCCGGCTTTGCCGATCCTGCCGATGCCCCCGACGACCACCCGCTCGGCTACGCCATCGCCCAGCTGCATGGCATCTATGTGCTGGCGCAGAACGCGCGCGGGCTGGTGCTGGTGGACATGCATGCCGCGCACGAACGCATCCTGTACGAGCAGATCAAGGCCGGCCTGGACGCGCGCGACCTGGCGGTGCAGCCACTGCTGATCCCGGTCACGCTGCCCGGCAGCCCGGTCGAGATCGGCGTGGCCGAAGAACACCAGGAGACACTGACGCTGCTGGGCTTCGATATCGCCCCGGTGTCGCCCACCACGCTGGCGGTGCGAGCGGTGCCGGCGCTGCTGCAGCAGGCCGATGCCGAAGCGCTGGCGCGCGACGTGCTGCGCGACCTGCATGCCTATGGCGGCTCGCGCGTGCTGGCCGAACGCCGCAATGAACTGCTGGCCACCCTCGCCTGCCACAGCGCGGTGCGCGCCAACCGAAAGCTCACGCTCGAGGAAATGAACGCGCTCTTGCGCCAGATGGAGCTGACCGAGCGCGCCGACCAGTGCAACCACGGCCGCCCCACCTGGGTGCAACTGACCGTGACCGAGCTGGACCGGCTGTTCCTGCGCGGGCAGTAAGAGACGCCCGCCCCGAACTGTTAGCCCAGATTTTCCATGTCCGCCGTACCCCACGATTCCGCCACGCATCCGCCCGTGGTCTGCCTGCTCGGCCCCACCGCCTCGGGCAAGACCGCCGCCGCGCTGGCACTGGCGGCCGACGCGCCGGTGGAGATCATCAGCCTGGATTCGGCGCTGGTGTACCGCGAGATGGATATCGGCACCGCCAAGCCCACGCGTGAAGAACTTGCAGCCGCGCCGCACCACCTGATCGACATCATCGACCCGGCCGACAGCTACTCCGCGGCGCAGTTCGTCACCGATGCCGAACGGCTGATCGCACAGATCCGCGCACGCGGCCATGTGCCGCTGATCGTCGGAGGCACCATGCTGTACTACAAGGCGCTGACGCAGGGGCTCAATGACCTGCCGCAGGCCGATGCCGCGCTGCGCGCGGAGCTGGACCAGCTTGCCGCCGAGCGCGGGTGGCCGGCGCTGCATGCGATGCTGGCCGAGGTCGACCCGGTCACCGCGGCGCGGCTCGCGCCCAATGACGCGCAGCGCATCCAGCGCGCGCTGGAAATCCATCGCCTGTCCGGCCAGCCGATGTCGGCGCTGCTGGCACGCCAGGCCGAAGGGCGCACCTTTGCCGGCGCGGCGGACCAGCGCTTCCGCGTGATTGCGCTGGAGCCATCGGACCGCCTGGCGCTGCACACGCGCATCGCGCAGCGTTATGACGCGATGCTGGCCAACGGCTTTATCGAGGAAGTCGAGCGGCTGCGCAGGCGCGGCGACCTGCATCCGGGCTTGCCGTCGATCCGCTGCGTCGGCTACCGGCAGGTATGGGAGTACCTGGACGGCGACGCCGACTTTGCCACCATGCGCGAGCGCGGCATCGCCGCCACGCGCCAGCTGTGCAAGCGCCAGCTGACCTGGCTGCGCAGTACGCCGGAGCGGCTGGTGGTGGATTGCCTGGCGCCCGGGTATGTCGACCAGGTGCGCAAGCTGGCGGACTTCGGGCACTGACCCGACTGCATGCAAACTGGCGCGGCAAGTGACGCACAGGCGATAATTCCGAATCCCTGTTTTTCCGGAAAGCCGACCCAGCATGTCCAAGCCCGCCTTCACGCTCCGCCCTGCCACCGCCGCCGACAGCGAGACGCTGTTCAACCTGATCCTGGCGCTGGCCGAATACGAAAAGCTGACGCATATCGTCGAAGCCACGCCGCAGAAGATCCGGGATGCACTGTTCGGCGCCACGCCGCATGCCGAAGCGGTGCTGGTCGAAGCCGACACCGATGGCGGCCGGCAAGCCGTCGGCTTTGCCCTCTTCTTCCACAATTTCTCGACCTTCCTGGCCAGGCCCGGCCTGTACCTGGAAGACCTGTATGTTGATCCGGCCTGGCGCGGCCACGGCCTGGGCAAGGCGCTGCTCAAGCACCTCGCGGCGCTGGCGGTCGAGCGCGGCTGTGGCCGCTTCGAATGGTCGGTACTGGACTGGAACCAGCCGTCAATCGACTTTTATCAGGCCATGGGCGCCGACGTGCTGCCCGACTGGCGCATCTGTCGCGTGACCGGCGAGGCGCTGGACAAGCTCGGCGCGCAGTAAGACGGCAACCGGTCCGAGCCGGTGTTATACACTTGGTGGCGAACCGCCATACAATAACGACACCGACTGTCTTTTTTCCGGGCCGCCAACGCCAACCGCCATGCCACGAACCAAAGCCGACCTGCCCGCTACCGACGGTATCAATGAGACCGACGCGGACAGCGCGCGCGGCGCGTCGGTCGATGCCATCGCCGACCGCATCCTGACCGCGATCTGGGAGCACCGGCTGCCGCCGGGTACCAAGCTGGTCGAGGAAAAGCTGGGCGGCGTGTTCGGCGTGAGCCGCACCAAGGTGCGGCTGGCCTTTGCCAAGCTGGCGCATGAAGGCGTGCTGACGGTGCATCCCAACCGCGGCACCTTCGTCTCCAGCCCGAGCGTGGCCGAAGCGCGCCAGGTGCTGCATTCACGCCACCTGCTGGAACCCGCGCTGGTGCGCGACCTGGCCGGCGCCATCGGCGCGCCGGGCGTGCGCGCGCTGCGCGAGACCACGCGCCAGGAAGCACAGGCGCGCGACAGCAACGACCGCCGCGCCATCATCCGGCTGTCGGGCGAGTTCCACTGCAAGCTGGCGGAAATGACCGGCAACCAGTACCTGGGCAAGTACATGCGCGAGCTGTGCTCGCTGACCTGCCTGATCATCGCGCTCTATGACGCGCCGGGCGTGCCGTCCTGCCCGCACCATGAACACGACGACATCGTCGATGCACTGGAAGCCGGCGACGGCGAGCGTGCCGCGCGGCTGATGACCGAGCACCTCGGCCATGTCGAAAGCACGCTGCGGCTGGAGCTGCCGGCCGAGGAAAAGGTCGATCTGGAAGCGGTATTCGCCGCGGTCTGAGCCGCGGCGTCATCGGAAGGAAGCGGCTTAGCGGTGCTCGATGCGCGCCGCCAGCGCCGCGGGCAAACCCAGCGTGGGCTTGGCATCCGGGCGGCGGAACGTGCCCGCGGTGGCCTTGCGCGGCTGCAGCGCGACCAGCGCCTCGGCCTGCTTGATGGCGGCGGCCATCTGGTCGACCACCGGCACCGGAATGCGGTCGCGCACGCGCGCGGCCAGGCCGGCCAGCGGCGCGCCGGCCAGGATCACCACATCGGCTTCATCCTCCGCGACGGCGCGGTTGGCCAGTTCCACCAGCACGGCTTCCTTCTCTTCCTGCACATCCGACACCGAGGCAAAGCTGCCGTCCAGCATGCGGATACCGGCCAGCCGGCCGCGCAGGCCATGCATGTCCACGCACTCCTCATACCAGGGCCCCAGCGCCCGCGCAAAAGTCACGATGGCAAAGCGCCGGCCCAGCATGCAGGCCGACAGCATCGCCGCCTCGGCCATGCCCACCACCGGCAGGTCGAACAGTTCGCGCGCGCCCATCAGGCCGGGGTCGCCAAAGGCCGCGATGATGGCCGCGTCGAACTGGCCATGGTGCTCGGCCAGCATCTCCAGCGCGATGGCGCCGCCGATCTGCGCCTCGGCGCGCGTGGCGATATAGGGCACGCCGCGGCTGGCGGTCAGCGGCACCAGCTCGGTGCCGGGGGCCGCGGCCTCGGTGGCCGCCGCCATCAGCCGCGCGGTGATGCCTTCGCTGGTATTCGGATTCAGGACAAGGATTCGCATGACGGTTATCCGGCAGGGTTGAGCAGCGGCGCCAGCACGCTCTCGGCCAGCCTGGCCGCGGCCAGCACGCTGCGGTCGGCACCGCGCGGGCCGGCGATCTGCAGGCCGGCCGGCAGCCCGTCGCGGCCGTGGCCGCAGGGCACCGAGATTGCCGGCGCCAGCGCATGGTTGAAGAAGGGCGTGAACACCGCATGGGCGCGCGGCTCCACCGCCACGCCGCCGATCCGCTCCGGCCCGAGCCGGTCGTTGCGCCACGCCACGCACGGGGTGGTCGGGCACAGCAGCAGGTCATAGCGGGTAAAGAACCCGGCCACGGCCAGCGCGATCTGGTGGCTGGCTTCGCGCGCGCGCGCCACATCGGCGCCGCTCCAGGCAAGACCGCGCTCGATCTGGCGCGCCACGTCGGGATCGAACACCTCCGGGTCGCGGCGCCAGGCCTCGCCGTAGAGATTGGCCAGGCCGACATGCTGCAGCGGCATCAGCGCGGCCTCGTCGGCGCCCTTCGGCCAGGCCGGGTCGGCACGCTCGATGGTCAGGCCCGCGGCCTGCAGCCGGGCCACGGCCAACTCGAAGGCCTGCGCGACATCGTCGTCGACCGGCGTGTCCAGGCCCAGGCGCGGGCTGACCGCGATCTTCAGCGTATGCAGCGGGCGCGCGGCGCCAAGTGAGAAGCCCAGCGTATCGGGATCGCGCGGATCGGCACCGGCCAGCGCCTCGAACATCAGCTCGGCATCGGCCACCGTGCGCGTGATCGGCGCAATCACCTGGATGCCGTTGAAGGCATGGGGAAAGCCGACCGAATCGGGAATCGCGCCGTAGGAAGGCTTGAAACCGACCACGCCGGCATGCGCGGGCGGGCGCCGGCTGGAACCGCCGCCGTCGGTGCCCAGTGCCAGCGGCGCCATGCCGGCCGCCACCGCCACCGCGCACCCGCCAGACGAGCCGCCCGCGGTCAGCGTGGCATCGAGCGGATGGCGCGTCAGCCCGTAGACCTTGTTGGTGGTCAGGCCCTTGCAGGCGAACTCCGAGGTATTGCCCATGCCGAGCACGATCGCGCCGGCCTGGCGCAGGCGCTCGACCGCAATCGCGTCGGCGGGCGCAATGAAGTCGCGGTACAGCTGCGAACCCTGCGTGACGCGGCGGCCCTGGCTCCAGATCACGTCCTTGACGATCACCGGCACGCCCGCCAGCAGCGGGCGCTCGCCCTGCGCCAGGCGCGCGCGCAGCTGCGCCAGGTCGGCATCGACCAGCTCCTGGCGCTGCTCGAACACGGCGTTGAGCTGGTCATTGCGCGCAGCGATGCGGGCCTGGAAGGCGGCGACCACCTCGGCGGGATCGAGGCGGCCGGCGGCGACGCGGGCCGCGATAGTGGTGGCGTCCAGGCGGTTGGTCAGTTCCATGTCAGTCGTTTCAGTCAAAGCATCGGCAAGGCTGCCTTCACAGGCTGCCGCCCGAGGTGCGATAGCGCGGCCTGGCCATCTCCGGCAGGCCGCACGGCAGGAACTGGCCGTGGCCGGCCTCGGCCAGCACCTCGCCCTCATGCGCCACCACCTTGCCGCGCACCAGCGTGGTCACTGGCCAGCCGGTCACGCGCACGCCTTCGTACGGGGTGTAGTCGACCGCATGATGCAGGTCGGCGTTGCGGATCGTCACTTCACGCTGCGGATCCCAGATCGCCAGGTCGGCATCGGCGCCGATGGCGATGGTGCCCTTGCGCGGATGCAGGCCGTAGAGCTTGGCGGGGTTGGTCGAGGTCAGCGCGACGAACTGGTTGACCGAGATGCGGCCGCCCACCACGCCAGCCGAGAACAGCAGCGGCAGCCGCGTTTCCAGGCCGGGGATGCCGTTGGGGATGTACTGGAACGGGACCTCCTTGCCGCCAGGCTTCTTGCCCTGCGCGTCTTCGTAGCGGAACGGTGCATGGTCGGACGAGAAGATGGTGAAGAGGCCGTCGGCCAGGCCGTCCCAGATCACTTCCTGGTTGCCGCGGTCGCGCGGCGGCGGGCTGCACACGCACTTGGCGCCGTGGTAGCCGGGCTGGTCGAGGTCTTCCGCAGTCAGGAACAGGTACTGCGGGCAGGTCTCGGCAAAGATCTTCATGCCGCGGTTGCGCGCCCAGCGGATCTGCTCCACCGCTTCCTTGCCCGATACATGGACGATCAGGATCGGCACGTCGACCAGCTCGGAGAACGTGATGGCGCGGTGCGTGGCCTCGCGCTCGATCGCCATCGGGCGCGCCAGCGCGTGGAACTTCGGCGCGGTGTTGCCCGCCGCTCCCAGCTTCTCGGTCAGCCAGGCGATGCAGTCCGAGTTCTCGGCGTGCACCATCACCAGCCCGCCCTCCTGGCGCGCCACCGACAGCACCTCAAGGATCTCGCGGTCGTTCAGCTTGAGGTCGTCGTAGGTCATGTAGATCTTGAACGACGAATAGCCCTCACGGATCAGGCCAGGCAGCTCGTCGTTCAGCACCGCCTCGGTCGGATCGGACACGATCAGGTGGAAGGCGTAGTCGACCACGGCCTGGCCGCCGGCGCGCTGATGGTAGTCGGTGACCGCCGCGCGCAGCGAATGGCCCTTCTCCTGCGCGGCAAACGGAATCACCGTGGTGGTGCCGCCGCACGCCGCCGAGACCGAGCCGGTGCGGAATCCATCGGCCATCTTCAGGCCATCCGGCATGGGCTGGTCCAGGTGGCAGTGCGCATCGACGCCGCCCGGCAGCACCAGCTTGCCGCTGGCGTCGATGGTCTGCGCCGCCTCGCCCAGGTCAAGGCCAAGCTGCACGATGCGGCCGCCGGCGATGCCGATATCGCACTGCATGGTGTCGCTGGCGGTCACCACGGTGCCGTTGCGGATGATCAGGTCAAACTGTTTCACGATACTGCTCACGAAAAGGTTGAGACGGCGGCGCTCAGTGGTCCGCGTCGGACAGGTGCATGTGTGCGGTTTCGCGCGCGGCGGCAGCGGCCACTGCGATCAGCGCGCACACCGCCGCCAGGTAGAGGGCCACCGGCGTGGTGCTGCCGAAGCGGTCGAGCAGGCCCACCGCGATCAGCGGGGCCAGCGCGCCGCCGAACACGCCGGCAAACTGGAAGCCGAGCGAGGCACCGGTCACGCGCACCCGGGTGGCGAACAGCTCGGGCAGGAACGAGGCCAGCGGCGAGAACATGAACGACACCAGCACCATGCCGACGAACGAGCCCAGCATGATCAGCGCCGGGCTGCCGGTCTTGATCATCGCGAAGAAGACAAAGGCCCACACCGCGCCGCCGACGCCGCCGATCATCAGCACCGGGCGGCGCCCGATGCGGTCCGCCAGCAGGCCGGCGATCGGGATGAACAGGATCTGCGCCAGCGCGCCCAGCAGCACGGCATTGAGCGCGATGCTCTTGGGCAGGCCCAGCTTGGTCGGCACGAAGTACAGCAGGAACAGGGTAAACACATAGAAGGCGATGTCGCCGCCCAGCCGCGCGCCAAAGGCGATCAGCAGCTGCTTCTTGTAGTTGCGCAGCACTTCCATGATCGGCGCGCGCGCTTCCGCATGCGATTCCTCGAGCTTCTCGAACATGCCGGATTCACGCACGTTGGCGCGGATGTAGAGGCCGACGCCGACCAGCAGCGCCGACAGCAGGAACGGCACGCGCCAGCCCCAGCTGAGGAAGGCTTCTTCCGAAACCTGCCAGGTCACCAGCGCGAATACGCCATTGGCCAGCAGCAGGCCGATCGGCGCCGCCAGCTGCACCAGGCTGCCGAGGATGCCGCGCCGCTTTCCTTCAGGGTCCAGCTCATTGACCATGATCGCCGCCCCGCCCCACTCGCCGCCCAGGGCCAGGCCCTGCACCACGCGCAGCAGCACCAGCAGCGCCGGCGCCAGCGCGCCCGCGGCGGCATAGGTCGGCAGCAGGCCGATGCCGAAGGTCGCCAGGCCCATAATCAGCAGCGTGATGATCAGGATCGACTTGCGGCCCATCTTGTCGCCGAAGTGGCCAAAGATCGCCGCCCCCAGCGGCCGCGCCACGAAGGCCACGCCGTAGCTGGCAAAGGACAGCAGCGTCGCGGTCAGCGGATCGCTCTGCGGGAAGAACAGCTTGGGGAAGACCAGCGCGGCGGCCGATCCGTAGATGAAGTGGTCGTAGAACTCGAGCGTGGTGCCGGCCAGGCTGGCCCCGGCGACACGCGCGACGGATTGCTTCTGGGGCGACGCGCCGTTCTTGGCAGGTGCGTCGATGCTGACTGCTTGCATGGTGGATCCTCCGATGGTCCCTGGCCTGCCCTGGCGCGCGGTGATGGTCCCCGGCGTCGCATTCGGGCGTTGTCTCCGACGCGGCATGCGTGTGCGGCGTCTTTGCTCAGTACATTAGGATATAAACCGCCATACAATCAAGTTGAATTTTGTTTGTCAGATTTGGTGCGGATGCATGGTGGATTTTGGTGCGGTGCACCAGAATGGGATTGGCAGGTGTTGTTTGGGGTGGGCACCAATGCGATTGTGGCTCTTGGCGGGCGTGGGCTGTTTCGCCGGCGTAGCCGGCGAGTCACTTTTTGTCCGAGCGACAAAAAGTAACCATAAAGCGCGTCGTCTATGCGGCTGGCAATCAATTCCACGGCGTTGGTGGTTCGCACGGTGGTGCTTGCCGTTTGGGCGTGGGTGCCCGTGCGACCCTGCTACGCCATGTGAGTCAGGGACAGTGCCTCCGATAACCCACTATTGAACGATCCCCATGCAGGGTGTAGGCCACCTGCTGCCAGCCGCATCGCGGGGACGCCTACGGATGCTGCGCAGGCCAAAATGCGCTGACGGTCACTGGGCGCTTGCGCGAAGCGCAGCCGAAGGTGGCGCCAGGCCACAAACAAAAACGGCGCACACCCAAAGGTATGCGCCGTTCTCATAGCTAAACCACAGAAACAGATCAGACCACGATCGTCTGCGCCTCGCCTTCCGCACGTGCGCGGATCTCACCAATCTCCCACACCGCCTCACCAGCCGCCTGCAGGTGACGAATAGCGCGCTCAGCATCTTCCCTGGCCACAATCACCACCATGCCGATGCCGCAGTTGAACACGCGGTGCATTTCGTCGTCGGCCACGCGGCCCTGTGCCTGCAGCCACTGGAACAGCGGCGGCAGCGTCCAGGCATCGCGCTTGAGCACCGCGGTGACATCCTGCGCCAGCACGCGCGGCACATTCTCGGTCAGACCGCCGCCGGTGATATGGGCCATGCCCTTGACCGGCAGGGTTTCGATCAGCGACAGCAGCGGCTTCACGTAGATGCGCGTCGGCGCCATGATCGCGTCCTGCAGGCGCTGGCCGTGGAAGTCGGCATTCAGGTCCGGCTTGGCCACTTCGATGATCTTGCGCACCAGCGAGTAGCCGTTGGAGTGCGCACCCGACGAAGCCAGGCCCAGCACCACGTCGCCCGGGGTGATGGTGCTGCCGTCGATGATCTTCTTCTTTTCGACCGCGCCGACGGCAAAGCCGGCCAGGTCGTATTCGCCGTCCGGGTACATGCTCGGCATTTCGGCGGTTTCGCCGCCGATCAGGGCGCAGCCGGCCAGTTCGCAACCGCGGGCGATGCCCTGGATCACGGTGGCGGCGGTGTCCACGTCCAGCTTGCCGCAGGCGAAGTAGTCGAGGAAGAACAGCGGCTCGGCACCCTGCACCAGGATGTCGTTGACGCTCATGGCGACCAGGTCCTGGCCGACGGTGTCATGGCGGTTGAGCTGGAAGGCGAGCTTGAGCTTGGTGCCCACGCCGTCGGTGCCCGATACCAGCACCGGCTCCTGGAACTTCTTCGACAGTTCGAACAGCGCACCGAACCCGCCGATGCCCGCCATCACGCCCTCGCGCATGGTGCGCTTGGCAAACGGCTTGATGCGGTCGACCAGTGCGTCGCCGGCATCGATATCAACACCGGCGTCGCGGTAGGAAAGGCCTGCCTGGCCGGCGGTCGGGGATGCGCTCATGGGAACCTGCTTGTCCTGGAGGAAATAAAGTGAGGAATTCGGCGCTCGGGTCAACGCGGCTTCCGTTGCTTGGCATCGGAAGGCGGACGCGAGTCCAGTAGAATTGCAATTTTAACGGATAGAGGCCCCCCGCTTCCAGTTTCCGGCGAGATTCCGCCGCAAACGGCGCTGTCGCCCTTTCCCCCCAACTATTTGATGAATGCCCCGCTGTTGAACCAAGAGGCCAAGCGCATCCTGCTCTGGATCGTCGTGGCCGTCGCGCTGTTCGCCGCCATCATCGCGCTGGCGCCGGTGCTGACGCCGTTCCTGTTCGCGTTCATCTTCGCCTATATCCTGAACCCGGGCGTGGACTGGCTGCAGCGCCGCCGCGTGCCACGCGCGGTGGGCGTAACGCTGATGATCCTGCTGCTGACGGTGATCTGCGTGATGCTGGTGCTGCTGGCGATCGCGGTGCTGCAACGCGAGATCCCGCAGGTGCGCGAGCAATTGCCGATCCTGCTGAAGAAGCTCAATTCAGTGGTTTCGCCCCGGCTGGCCGAGTTCGGCGTACGCGTGCGCTTTGACTTCCCCGGCCTGCGCAACATGCTGTCGGACCGCTTTTCGGCCAGCCCGGAAGACCTGCTGGCGGTGTTGCTGAACTACGTCAAGATGTCGGGCTCGGCGCTGATCACGGTGGCCGGCATCGTCTTTATCGTGCCCATCGTCATGTTCTACCTGATGATGGACTGGCACATGGTGATGCGCCGCATCGAGGGCGTGGTGCCGCGCCGCTGGGTGCCCAAGGTGCGCGAACTGACCAACGAGACCGACGCGCTGCTGTCGCAATACCTGCGCGGCCAGATCCTGGTGATGGTGATCCTGGCGGCGATCTACTCGATCGGCCTGACCATCGCCGGCTTCGATATCGGCGTGCCGGTCGGGGTCTTCACGGGGCTGGCGGTGTTTATCCCGTATATTGGCTTTGGTGTCGGGCTGGTCATGGCGGTCCTGGCCGCGCTGCTGCAGTTCGGCAACTGGTACGGGCTGGCCGCGGTGGCGGTGGTCTACGGCTTCGGCCAGTTTATCGAGAGCTTTTACCTGACCCCGCGCCTGGTGGGCGAACGCATCGGCCTGCACCCGCTGGTGGTGATCTTCGCGCTGCTCGCCTTCGGTCAGCTGTTCGGCTTCTTCGGCGTGCTGCTGGCGCTGCCGACCTGTGCCGTGCTGCTGGTCGGTGCGCGGCAGCTGCGGCGGGTTTACCTGGCCAGCGACCTGTACCGAAAATAACGGCTGCCCCACTGCTGCCCACACCTGCAAGTTAGCCATACGTCATGTCCCCGCGTCCCAAGCAACTGTCGCTCGAGCTGGGCAGCCCGCCGCCTTCGACCTTCGAGAATTTCGTGGTGGCATCCAACCGCGAGGCGGTGCAGCGCCTGCGCGAACTGCCCGCCGCGCTCGCCCAGGAGCACGCCAGCGACCGGCTGGTCTACCTGTGGGGCGAGGTCGGCTGCGGCCGTACCCACCTGCTGCACGCGGTATGCGAGGCCGGGCCGCAGCACGGCATCCGCAGCCGCTACCTGAGCCCGCATCACCCGCTGTCGGACTTCCTGTTCGATCCCTGGTGCCAGCTCTACACCGTCGATGACGTCGAGTTGCTGGATGAAGCGCGCCAGATCGCGGTGTTCTCGCTCTACAACGAGGTGCGTGCCCACGTGCGCACCGCGCTGGTGGTGGCCGGCGGCCTGGCCCCGCGCGCGATGCCGGTGCGCGAAGACCTGCGCACGCGCCTGGGCTGGGGCCTGGTGTACCAGGTCGCGCCGCTGTCGGACGACGACAAGAAAGCCGTTGTGCTGCATGCAGCACGCGAGCGCGGCCTGCAGCTGTCGCCGGAGATCACGCACTGGCTGGTGACGCGGCATTACCGCGACATGCCAAGCCTGATGGCGCTGCTCGACGCGCTCGACACCTACTCGCTGGAACGCAAGCGGCCAGTGACACTGCCGCTGCTGCGTGAAATGTTTGCTGAATTCCGGGATTAGCGCCGGCATCGGCGCCCAAACCGCACCCAACGCGGCCACGGCGCCTGCCTGCCTGCCCGCCCGACCTCTCGCCTTAAGGTAAAATCGCCGCCCATGAATCTGGCACTCTTTGATCTCGACCACACCCTGATCCCGACCGACAGCGACCATGAATGGGGCCGCTTCCTGGTCCGCCTGGGCGTCGTCGACGAGGAAACCTACCGGCAGAAGAACGACGAGTTCTACGGCCACTACAAGGCCGGCACCCTCGATATCCAGGCCTTCCTGCGCTTTGCGCTGGCGCCGCTGGCGGCCAACCCGCGCGACCGGCTCGATGCCATGCGGGGGCGCTTCATGCACGAGGTGATCGACCCCGTGATCACGCCGCAGGCGCGCGCGCTGGTCTACAAGCACCTGGAAGCCGGCGACCTGTGCGCCGTGGTGACCGCCACCAACAGCTTCGTCACCGCGCCGATCGCCGCGGCCTTCGGCATCAAGCACCTGATCGCGACCGAGCCGGCCACCGTCGACGGCAAGCCCGAGAGCCAGTACACCGGCGAAGTCGAGGGCGTGCCCAGCTTCCGTGAAGGCAAGATCACCCGCGTCGAGGCCTGGCTAAAGAGCCAGGGCGCACAGTGGGACCATTTCGAGAAAACCACCTTCTACAGCGACTCGGCCAACGACCTGCCCTTGCTGGAAAAAGTCTCCGAGCCGATCGCCACCAACCCGGACGATCGCCTGCGCCACCACGCCGCCGCGGCAGGCTGGCGCATCATGGATCTGTTCTGACGTGATCAAGAAGCTAATTACCCGGCTGCTGGGCAAACCCGGCCCCAAGCTGCGCCGCACCGGCCATGCCCATACGCCGCGCATTGTCGGCGCCGACGAACACCAGATCGACCCCGCGCTGCTGTCGCGCAATGCCGTCAAGGTCACCTCCACGCTGCAGCAGGCCGGCTACCAGGCCTACATCGTGGGCGGCGCGGTGCGCGACCTGCTGCTCGGCATCAAGCCCAAGGATTTCGACGTCGCGACCAACGCCACGCCCGACCAGGTGCAGGCGCTGTTCCGGCGCTCGCGCATCATTGGGCGGCGCTTCCAGATCGTGCACGTGACCTTCTACGGCGGGCGCGAGCAGGAAATCATCGAGGTCTCGACCTTCCGCGCGCTGGTCGACGCCATCGCCAGCGAGACCCTGCCCGAAGGCCGCCGCCTGAAGCGCGCCGAGCTCGACAGCAAGACCCATGCGATCGATGCCTCGGGCCGGGTGCTGCGCGACAACGTGTGGGGCTCGCAGGCCGAAGACGCGGAACGCCGCGACTTCACCATCAACGCGATGTACTACGACCCGGCCGCGCAGACCGTGCATGACTACCATCACGGCATGGAAGACATCCGCGCGCGCGCGCTGCGCATGATCGGCGACCCGGTCACGCGCTACCGCGAAGACCCGATCCGGATGCTGCGCGTGGTGCGCTTCGCCGCCAAGACCGGCTTCGACATCGACGAGGCCACGCGCCACCCGATCGCCGGCCTGGCCTCGCTGATCCACAACGTGCCTAGCGCGCGCCTGTTCGACGAGATGCTCAAGCTGCTGATGTCCGGCCACGCCTGGGCCTCGCTGCAGGAGCTGCGCAAGGCCGGGCTGCACCAGGGCCTGCTGCCGCTGCTGGACGTGGCACTGGAGCAGCCCATGGGCCAGCGCTTCGTGCAGCTGGCGCTGGACAACACCGACCGCCGCGTGCAGGCCGGCAAGCCGGTCTCGCCGGGCTTCCTGTTCGCCGCGTTGCTGTGGCACCACGTGCTGCAGCGCTGGACCAGGCTGCGCGAGGAAGGCGAGCACGCCATCGCCGCGCTGAACACCGCCATGGACATGGTGCTGGAAAAGCAGACCGGCCAGCTGGCGATCCAGCGCCGCTTTGTCACCGACATGCGCGATATCTGGGGCATGCAGCCGCGCTTTGAAAAGCGCGTGGGCCGCATGCCGTTCCGGCTACTGGAGTCGCCGCGCTTCCGTGCCGGCTTCGACTTCCTGCACCTGCGCTGCCAGTCGGGCGAGCTGCCCGAGGAACTGGCCACCTGGTGGCAGGACTTCCAGGACGCCGACCCGGGCGAGCGCGAGGACCTGATCGACGCGGTACGCGGCGCGCGCGGCCCGGGTGGTCAAGGCGGTCAAGGCGGCCAGGGCAGTCAAGGTGGCCAGGGCGCCGAGGGCGAAGGCCCGGCACGCAAGAAGCGCCGCCGGCGCGGTCCGCGGAAATCGGATAAAGTGTCTTCCCGGAGCGACACGGACGCGGGCGAGGCAGCACATGCCGGCCCCGGCCAGCCGGAGGAAACCTAAATGACGCTTGCCTTCATCGGCATCGGGGCCAATCTTGGCGATGCCCGCCAGGCCATCAAGGACGCCATCGTGTGTCTGGCCCAGCAGGTCGGCATCACGGTGCTGGCGCGCTCATCGCTCTACCGCACCGCCCCGGTCGATGCTGGCGGCGACGACTACTACAACGCGGTGGTCAAGGTGCAGACCTCGTTCACCGCGGCGCAGCTCTTGCGCATCTGCCACCACATCGAGGACCAGTTCGGCCGCGAGCGGCCGTTCCGCAACGCGCCGCGCACGCTGGACCTGGACCTGCTGCTGTTCGGCGACGAGCAGCACGACCACGAGCACCTGACGGTGCCGCACCCGCGCCTGACCGAGCGCGCCTTCACGCTGGTGCCGCTGCTGGAGCTGGATGCCGCGCTGGCCATCCCCGGGCGCGGACGCGCCGCCGACTACCTGGCCGGCGTGGGCGCGCAGCGCATCGAGAAGGTGTCCACCTGCAAGTGCCTGCGCATGCAGGCCGCCGCTGGCGGGACCGGCGATGGCGGCACCCCTGGCTGACCCCGCCCGGCAGCGCCCGCGGCGCTGCCATCCACCCCACTGAAGCCCGGAGCGCCATGCTCGATCACCTGCGCCGCATCGTCGTCGAAGGCCCCGTCGGATCCGGCAAGACCTCTCTGGCCCAACGCCTGGCGCGCACGCTGCAGGCCCAGGAACTGCCCGACAGCGCGCGCCGCAGCCCCTTCCTCGAACCCTTCTACCGCGATCCCGCGCGCCATGCGCTGGCGCTGCAGCTGTGGTGCCTGACCCAGCGCGCGGTGCAGCTGCAGCAATGGCAGGCGGGGGTGCTGGCCGGCCAGCGCATGGTCACCAATTTCCTGATGGCCAAGGACCGGCTGCACGCGGCGCTGACGCTGTCCGACGACGAACTGGCGCTCTACGACGCCATCGCCGCACGCCTTGACCTGCCGCCGCAGCGCGCCGACCTGGTGATCGTGCTGCAGGCCGCCCCGTCGCTCTTGCGCGAGCGCATCGTGCGCCGCGGCGAGCCTGGCGAGGCCGGCATCGACGAACACTATCTGCAGCGCCTGGCCGGCGCCTACGGCGAATTGTTCCACCGGTACGACGACGCCCCGGTGCTGGTCGTCGACACCGCCCACTTCAATCCGGTGGACATTGATGACGATTTCCGTACACTACTGTCGCGCATCGAAAACATGCGCGGCCGCAAGGCCTTTCTCAATCTCGCTGCGCCCTGACAGGCTCCGCCTGCCAGACCCAACACAATAACGACGGCTGTCGTTGCCGTGCGGGCGGCCCTCCCGGCACCGGCAAAGCCGTCCTATATGGGCACTGCCATGAGCTACCTCCTCGATCCCTCCCGCAAGACCATCACGATTCCCAAACTGCAGGCGATGCGTGACGCCGGCGAGAAAATCGCCATGCTGACTGCGTACGACTCCAGCTTCGCCGCGCTGCTCGACTACTGCGGCGTGGAAATGATCCTGGTCGGCGATTCGCTGGGCAATGTGATGCAGGGCCAGCAGACCACGCTGCCGGTCACGCTGGAACAGATGGCCTACCACACCGAATGCACGGCGCGCGGCAACCAGACCGCGCTGCTGCTGACGGACCTGCCGTTCGGCACCTATCCCACGCCTGAGGCCGCGTTTGCCAGCGCGGTCACGCTGATGAAGGCCGGCGCGCAGATGGTCAAGCTCGAAGGCGGCGACTGGCTGGCGCCGATCGTCAAGTTCCTGGTCGAGCGCAGCATCCCGGTCTGCGCGCATATCGGCCTGACGCCGCAGTCGGTGCACGCGCTGGGCGGCTTCAAGGTGCAGGGCAAGACCAACGCCGGCGCGGCCCAGCTCAAGCGCGACGCGCTGGCGCTGCAGGCCGCAGGCGCGCAGGTGGTGCTGATGGAGGCGGTGCCCGCGGCGCTGGCCGGCGAGATCACGCAATCGCTGACGGTGCCCACCATCGGCATCGGCGCGGGCGCGGACTGCACCGGCCAGGTGCTGGTGCTGCAGGACATGCTCAATATCTACCCGGGCCGCAAGGCCAAGTTCGTGCGCAACTTCATGGACGGCCAGACCTCGATCGAGGCAGCCGTGCGCGCCTACGTGGCCGCCGTCAAGGACGGCAGCTTCCCCGCCGCCGAGCACACCTTCTCCGCCTGACCCGGTGGAGATCGGCACCGCCACCGCCGACGCCTTCCGCCTGCTGGCCAGCGGCGACGCCGGCCTGTGGTTCATCGTCTGGACCTCGCTGATGGTGGCGGTGCTGGGGCTGGCGCTGGCCACGGTGCCGGCGATCGCCGCCGCCTGGCTGATTGCCACGCGGCAGTTCCCGGGCCGGCGCGCGGTGGTGGTGGTGGCGCAGGCCTTCCTGTCGTTTCCGACCGTGCTGGTCGGGCTGATCCTCTACCTGCTGCTGACGCGCCAGGGCCCGCTGGGCAGCCTGCACCTGCTGTTCACGCCGGCGGGCATGGTGCTGGGGCAGGCGGTGATCGGCTTCCCGGTGGTGCTGGCGTTTGCGCTGTCGACCCTGCAGGGCGCCGACGTGCGCCTGCGCGAGACCGCCTGGGTGCTGGGCGCCGGCCGCTGGCGCACCTTCCTGACCGTGATCCGCGAGCTGCGCTTCGGGCTGATGGCGGCGGTGGTCGCCGGCTTCGGGCGCGTGATTGCCGAGGTCGGCTCGGCGCTGATGATCGGCGGCAATATCGAAGGCTCCACCCGCACCATCACCACGGCCATTGCGCTGGAAACCAGCAAGGGCGAGTTCGCGCAGGGCATTGCGCTGGGCATCGTGCTGGTGGCGCTGGCGCTGCTGGTCAATATCGGCATGGCCTGGCTGCAGGGTGCCGGAGGCTTCCGCCGATGACCCCCGCCGCTGCCCATGACCACAGCCCGCTGCTGACCGTGCGCGGGCTGGCGCGCACCATCGGCCTGCGCAAGCTCTTTGCCATCGACAGGCTGGTGATCCCGCGCGCCACGGCGATCGTGCTGACCGGCATGAACGGCGCCGGCAAGACCACGCTGCTGCGCATGCTGGCCGGGCTGGAGCCGGCACCCGGCGCCAGCGCGCAGTGGACCGACTCGCAGGGCCAGGCGCACGACGCCCCCCTCACTCCGCTGCCGCCGGCGCTGCGCCAGCGCATCGCCTACCTGCACCAGCACCCTTACCTGTTCCGCACCTCGGTGCGCGAAAACATTGCCTACGGCCTGCACGCACGCGGGATGCCGCGCGACGAGATCGCCCGCCGCGTGGGTGAGGCGCTGGGCTGGGCCGGCGTGTCGCACCTGCAGGACACCGCGCCGGAATACCTGTCCGGCGGAGAGATCCAGCGCGTGGCGCTGGCGCGCGCCAAGGTGCTGGAGCCGGAGCTGCTACTGCTGGATGAGCCCACCTCGAGCCTGGACGGCCATGCGCGCGAGCAGGTGATTGGGCTGGTCGGCGACCTGGCCGCCGAAGGCCGCACCGTGGTGATGATCTGCCACGACCGCGAGCTGATCAACCTGCCGGGCGTGGTGCGCTGGAAGCTGGGCGACGGCGTGCTGGACACGCACCACCCTTAGTCTTCAGGCTTTCTGACTCAGCGTCGCCGGCATCGCGCCGCGCAAGGCGTTGACCAGGACGATGGCCTCGGCGCGCGCGAGCATCGCGCGCGTGATCACCGCTTCCGTCACCGCTTCGCCGGGGGCGCCCAGGGCCGCCTCACCCTCGTCCAGCACCACCGCGCGCATCACGCCGGGCAGGATGTCGGCCGACAGCGGCGGCGTCAGCCAGCGGCCATCGATGCGGACGAAGACCGAACTGCGCCCGCCTTCCAGCAGTTCACCGCGCGTGTTGAAGAACAGCCGGTCAAAGCTGCCGGCACGCTCGGCGGCCTGCCAGCCCGCATCGAACACTGCGCGCGCGCTGGTCTTGTGGCGGCGCAGCGGGTCGGCGGCGGGCAACGGATCGGCGGCAATGTCGATTCCGACCGGCCCCGGCGGCAAGGGCGCCAGCGCGCCGCTGGCAAACGCGAGCGTGCCGGCCTTGTCCACGCTCAGGCGCAGGCGCCACGTGCCTGCGCCCAGTTGCGCCACCTGTGCGGCCACGGCCGCGCGCGCCGCGTCGGCATCGAAGGCAAAACCAAATGCCAGCGCCGAGGCCCCGATCCGCGCCAGGTGCCGCGCCAGGTAGCGGCATTCGCCGTCCTGCACGCGCATGGTCTCGAACAGCGTGAAGCCGGGGTCGTGCCGGGTCAGGAAGCGCGCCTTCCAGCCGCATTCGGCAAACTCCTCCGCCGCGACGCTGTCATGGACGATGCCACCGCCCACGCCCATTTCGCCGGCGCGCAGGCCGTTTGCCGCGGCGGGTGCCAGCACCAGCGTGCGGATCGCCACCGACAGCGCGAACCGGCCGGCCGCGGCATCACCGGCCGGCGCATCGATCCAGCCGATCGCCCCGGTGTACAGTCCGCGCGGCGTGCCTTCCAGTTCGGCAATGATCTGCATGGTACGTCGCTTGGGCGCGCCGGTGATTGAGCCGCACGGGAACAGCGCCGCCATCAGCGCGCCAAAGCGCGTGCCGGACCGCGCCGTCGCGGTGACGGTAGAGGTCATCTGCAGCACCGCGCCAAACGGCTGCACCGCAAAGCGCTCCGGCACCGCCACGCTGCCCGGCTGCGCGATGCGCCCCAGGTCGTTGCGCAGCAGGTCGACGATCATCACGTTCTCGGCGCGGTTCTTGGCATCGGCGGCCAGCGCGGCGGCGGCCTGCGCATCGCGCACGGCATCGCCCGAGCGCGGCGCGGTGCCCTTCATCGGCCGGGTCAGCAGGTGGTCCTGGCCGTCGTGGCGCACGAACAGCTCGGGCGACAGCGACAGCACCGTAGCGCCATCCGGCAGGGTGGCCAGCACGCCATACGGCACCGGCTGCGCGGCGCGCAGCGCGGCGTACAGCGCCACCGGGTCGCCAAAGGCATCGAAGTGCAGGCGCTGGGTGTAGTTGACCTGGTAGGTGTCGCCGGCTTCGATCCACTGGTGGATGCGGGCGATGGCGTCGTCGAAGGCCTCGCGGGAGGTATCGGAGGCCACGTCCATCAGGCCCGCTGGCTTCGGGTCGGCTTTCGACTGCAACCACGCCGTGACCGCCGCGGCATCGAGCCGGCGCAGGTTGCGGAACCACAGCAGGCGCAGCGCGCCGTCGTGGAACGGCATCTCGTTACCGGTATGCACCGGGGCATCGACCAGTGCGCCGCCGAATTCGTAGGGGGCAAACAGGGTGGCATGCCAGCCCTGGCGCCAGCCGTCGGCAAGCATGGTGTCGAGCCGCGTGATGTCGCTACCGGCGGGCAGCACGTCTTCGCGGATGAGGCCGGTGTAGAGGCGTGATGCGGCTTGCGCCGCCGGGGCCGTGGCGTCGTCGAGAAGGACGAAGGCCTCTCCGCTTGCTGGCGGTGTGCTCCCCTCGCCCGCTTGCGGGAGAGGGGCCGGGGGAGAGGGCGGGGGCTGGATGCTTGCTACCACGGGGAAATCGTCTGAAAAGAAGCGGCGGGGACAACCCTGGCATTATCGCGCGCCAAAAACAAAACCGGCCACGCTCGCACGTGGCCGGTCCGATACTGCAAACCCGGTCAGCTGAAGAAGCTCTTCACCTTGTCCAGCCAGGATTGCTCCTGCGGGCTGTGGCGCGAGCCGCCCTCATGCACCGAGCGGTCGAACTGGCGCAGCATGTCCTTCTGCGTCTCGGTCAGCTTGACCGGCGTCTCCACGTTCACATGCACATAGAGGTCGCCCGGATAGCCGGAGCGCACGCCCTTGATGCCCTTGCCGCGCAGGCGGAAGGTCTTGCCGGACTGGGTGGCTTCAGGCACCGGGAAGGTGGCCTTGCCGCTCAGCGTCGGCACTTCCAGGTCGCCGCCCAGCGCCGCGGTGGCGAAGGAGATCGGCATCTGGCAGTGCAGGTCGTCGCCGTCGCGCTCGAACATCGGGTGCTGCTTGATGTGGACTTCCACATACAGGTCGCCCGGGGGGCCGCCGTTGATGCCCGGCTCGCCGTTGCCCGATGAGCGGATGCGCATGCCTTCGTCGATGCCGGCCGGGATCTTCACTTCCAGCGTCTTCTGCGACTTAAGCTTGCCCTGGCCGTGGCACTTGGTGCAGGGCTTGGGGATGAACTTGCCGCTGCCGTGGCACTTCGGGCAGGTCTGCTGCATGGTGAAGAAACCCTGCGACACGCGCACCTGGCCGGCGCCGTGGCAGGTCGGGCAGGTTTCCACGCTCGAGCCCGGCTCCGCGCCATTGCCGTGGCAGTGGTCGCAGTCGTCCCAGTGCGGCACGCGGATCTGCGCCTCGTGGCCGTGCGCGGCCTGCTCCAGCGAGATCTCCATGCTGTAGCGCAGGTCGGCGCCGCGATAGGCCTGCGGGCCGCCGCCACCGCGGCGGCCACCGGCCTGCTGGCCGAAGATGTCGCCGAAGATATCGCCAAAGGCCTCGGCGAAACCGCCGTAGCCCTGCGCGCCGCCAAAGCCGCCCGCCATGTTCGGATCCACGCCGGCATGGCCGTACTGGTCGTAGGCTGCCTTCTTCTCCGGGTCGGAAAGCATCTCGTAGGCCTCTTTGACCTCCTTGAATTTTTCCTCGGCGATCTTGCCGTCCTTGCCCTCCGGATTGCGGTCCGGGTGGTACTTCATCGCGAGCTTGCGATAAGCCTTCTTGATCTCGTCGTCGCTCGCGTTCTTGCCTACCCCGAGCACTTCGTAATAGTCACGTTTTGCCATGGTGGCTCAAACCCTTTTGGCCGGCACGCGCATGCGGCGCGATACCGGCGAATAGCAAAAAAGCCGAGCGAGGCATCCGACGGCGGTTTCCCGCTGGGTCCGATGGCCGCGCCCGGCGTCGGGGCGGGAGCGGTGCCGGCCAGTGCCTGCACCGCCGCCCGCGTGTCCCGATTACTTCTTGTCGTTGACTTCCTTGAATTCGGCGTCCACAACGTTGTCGTCCTGCGGCTGCGCCTGCTGGCCACCGGCCGCGCCGGCACCGGCAGCACCGGACGCGGCACCTTCGCCGGCCTTGGCCTGCATGTCGGCGTAGACCTTCTCGCCCAGCTTCTGGCTGACTTCGGACAGCGCGTTGACCTTGGCGTCGATCTCGGCCTTGTCGCCGCCGCGAGCGGCGTCTTCCAGTTCCTTGATCGCGGCTTCGATCTTTTCCTTCTCGCCGCCTTCCAGCTTGTCACCGTATTCGGTGAGCGCCTTCTTGGTCGAGTGGATCAGCGCGTCGGCCTGGTTGCGGGCGTCAGCCAGCTCGCGGGCCTTCTTGTCTTCCTCGGCGTTGGCCTCGGCGTCCTTGACCATGCGCTGGATCTCGTCTTCCGACAGGCCCGAGTTCGCCTTGATGGTGATCCGGTTTTCCTTGCCGGTTGCCTTGTCCTTGGCGCCCACGTGCAGGATGCCGTTGGCGTCGATGTCGAACGACACTTCGATCTGCGGCGTGCCACGCGCTGCGGGCGGAATGCCTTCCAGGTTGAACTCGCCCAGCAGCTTGTTGCCGGAGGCCATTTCACGCTCGCCCTGGAACACCTTGATGGTCACCGCCGGCTGATTGTCGTCAGCGGTCGAGAACACCTGCGCATGCTTGGTCGGGATGGTGGTGTTCTTGGTGATCATCTTGGTCATCACGCCGCCCAGGGTTTCAATACCCAGCGACAGCGGCGTCACGTCCAGCAGCAGCACGTCGGTACGGTCGCCCGACAGCACCGAGCCCTGGATCGCGGCACCGACGGCCACGGCTTCATCCGGGTTCACGTCCTTGCGCGCTTCCTTGCCGAAGAACTCCTTGACCTGTTCCTGCACCTTGGGCATGCGGGTCATGCCGCCGACCAGGATCACGTCGTCGATGTCGCTGACCTTGACGCCCGCGTCCTTGATGGCGATGCGGCACGGCTCGATGGTGCGCGTGATCAGCTCTTCCACCAGGGATTCGAGCTTGGCGCGGGTCATCTTCAGGTTCAGGTGCTTCGGACCCGAGGCATCGGCCGTGATGTACGGCAGGTTGATCTCGGTCTGCTGCGAGCTCGACAGTTCGATCTTGGCCTTTTCAGCGGCTTCCTTCAGGCGCTGCAGCGCGAGCACGTCCTTGGACAGGTCCACGCCCTGGTCCTTCTTGAACTCGCTGATGATGTAGTCGATGATGCGCTGGTCGAAGTCTTCGCCGCCCAGGAAGGTGTCGCCGTTGGTCGACAGCACTTCGAACTGCTTCTCGCCGTCCACGTCCGCGATCTCGATGATCGAGATGTCGAAGGTGCCGCCGCCGAGGTCATACACGGCAATCTTGCGGTCGCCCTTCTCGTTCTTGTCCATGCCGAACGCCAGCGCAGCCGCGGTCGGCTCGTTGATGATGCGCTTGACGTCCAGGCCGGCGATGCGGCCGGCGTCCTTGGTGGCCTGGCGCTGCGAGTCGTTGAAGTAGGCCGGCACGGTGATCACGGCTTCGGTCACCGGCTCGCCGAGGTAGTCCTCGGCCGTCTTCTTCATCTTGCGCAGCACTTCGGCGGAAACCTGCGGCGGGGCCAGCTTCTGGTCGCGCACCGACACCCATGCGTCGCCGTTGTCGGCCTTGACGATGGAGTACGGCATCAGGCCGATGTCCTTCTGGACTTCCTTCTCTTCAAACTTGCGGCCGATCAGGCGCTTGACCGCGTACAGCGTGTTACGCGGGTTGGTGACGGCCTGGCGCTTGGCCGGCGCGCCGACCAGAATCTCGCCGTCTTCCATGTAGGCGATGATCGACGGGGTGGTGCGGGCACCCTCCGAGTTTTCAATGACCTTGGGGGTGTTGCCTTCCAGGATCGCGACGCAGCTATTGGTGGTACCGAGGTCGATACCGATGATCTTACCCATTATTCTCTCCTCTTGAGCCGGCGCTATCCGCGCGGCTGCAATTCAACCTGAGGCCGAAATGTGGCCGTCCGGGGGCTTTTCAAGGGCAGAACCGGCAAATCCGAGTAATTTTCTCGGTTTCTGCACGCTTTCAACGGCATCCGCCGCCGCAGGTTAAGCCGACGGCGCGACACGGTCGCCGAAAGTGGCTTATTCCATACCTCCTGGCGCATCGCGATCGCGCTGCCACAACACGTCCGAACCGCCCCCGGCCCGGTTCAACACCCGCGCCAGCACGAACATCAGGTCCGACAGCCGGTTCAGGTACTGGCGCGGGGCCTCGTTCAGCGGCTCGGCCGTGCCCAGCGCCACCAGCGCGCGTTCGGCACGGCGACACACGGTGCGGCAGACATGGGCCTGCGCCGCGGCGCGGCTGCCGCCCGGCAGGATGAATTCGGCCAGCCGCGGCAGGTTGGCGTTGTAGTCGGCCAGCCAGGTGTCGAGCTGCGCCACCTGCTCAGGCTTGAGCAAGGTGTAGCCCGGGATGGACAGCTCGCCACCCAGGTCGAACAGGTCGTGCTGGATATGCAGCAGCGCGGCGCGCACGTCGTCCGGCAGGGCCTCGGTCAGCAGCACGCCGACGTGGCAATTCAGCTCATCGACGTCGCCGATGGCGCCGATGCGCAGGCTGTGCTTGCCGGTACGGCTGCCATCGCCCAGGCCGGTGGTGCCGGCGTCGCCGGTGCGGGTGGCAATCTTGGACAGGCGGTGGCCCATGCCGGTCTCCTCGTATGCGTGTGGTAGTTGTGGTCCGCCCTGCAACGCGGGGCGCCAAGGGGAAAGACGCATTATCGCGCCGGACCGCCTTGGCGGGCCAAGCGCTTGTGTCCCGGCGCTGGCTGTGCGGCTATCGGCCAGTACCTGCCGGCCGCCGGCCGCCGGGGTGCCCCGCCAGGGTGCATGAGCCGCCGCGCGGCGTAGAATGCTGGTAGCCCCCATTCATCGTCCATTCGATCACCGGGTCGCGCCCCTGCCGGCCAGACCGGAGCTTGCTCCGGAACTCCGCCGCCGGCACCAACGTTGCGCCGACCCGCCGGAGACCCGCATGAACCACCCCACGCCGCCCGCCACCCTCGCCCGCCGTCCGCTGCCGCCCGCCTGCAGCGACGCCCTGGCGGCTCGCTTTGGCGACCGCTTCACCACCTCCGCCGGCGTGTGCGAACACCATGGCCGCGACGAATCCCCGTTCCCGCCGGCCCTGCCCGACGCCGTGGTCTTCGCCCACAGCACCGAGGAAGTGGCCGAGGTGGCGCGCCTGTGCAACCAGCATGGCGTGCCGCTGATCCCGTACGGCGCCGGCTCGTCGCTGGAAGGCCATCTGCTGGCCGTGGCAGGCGGCATCAGCCTGGACCTGTCGCAGATGAACCGCGTGCTGGCAGTGCAGCCCGAGGACCTGACCGTGACCGTGCAGCCCGGCGTCACGCGCAAGCAGCTGAACCAGGAAATCAAGGACACCGGCCTGTTCTTCCCGATCGACCCGGGCGCCGATGCCTCGCTGGGCGGCATGTGCGCCACGCGCGCCTCCGGGACCAACGCGGTGCGCTACGGCACCATGCGCGAGAACGTGCTGGCGCTGACGGTGGTGACCGCCGACGGCCGCGTGATCCGCACCGGCACGCAGGCGCGCAAGTCGGCGGCGGGCTACGACCTGACCCGGCTCTTTATCGGCAGCGAAGGCACGCTCGGCATCATCACCGAGGTGACGGTGCGGCTCTACCCGCAGCCCGAAGCGATCTCCGCCGCGGTGTGCGCCTTCCCCAGCATGGGCAGCGCGGTGCAGGCGGTGATCCAGACGATCCAGCTGGGCGTACCGGTGGCGCGCGTGGAGTTTGTCGATGCGCTGGCGATCCGCGCCATCAACCGCCACGACAACCTGACCCTGCCGGAAACGCCGCATCTGTTCTTCGAATTCCACGGCACCGAGGCCGGCGTGCGCGAGCAGGCCGAGACCGTGCAGCAGATCACCGCCGAGCATGGCGGCCAGGGCTTCGAATGGGCCACGCGCCCGGAGGACCGCAGCCGGCTGTGGAACGCGCGCCATACCGCCTACTTCGCCATGCTGCAGCTCAAGCCGGGCTGCAAGTCGGTGACCACCGACGTGTGCGTTCCGATCTCGCGCCTGGCCGACTGCGTCACCGAGACCGAGAAGGACCTGAACGCCTCGGCGCTGCCCTGCCCCATCGTCGGCCACGTCGGCGACGGCAACTTCCACGTGGCGATCCTGGTCGACCCCGGCAAGCCCGAAGAGATGGCCGAGGCCGAGGCCATCAACCAGCGCATCGTCGAGCGCGCGCTGGCGATGGGCGGCACCTGCACCGGCGAGCACGGCGTGGGCCTGCACAAGCAGCGCTTCCTGGTGGAAGAACACGGCGAGGACGCGCTCGACCTGATGCGCGCGATCAAGGACGCGCTGGACCCCAACCACATCCTGAACCCGGGCAAGATCTTCAGCGCCACGCGCGCGGGCACGCAGTAAGGCGTACCGGGCAGATGGCCTCCATGTTCAACCGCGTTCCGCCGCTGCACCTGCTGATCGCCTTCGAGGCCGCGGCGCGCCTGGGCAGCTTCGCGCGCGCGGCCGAAGAGCTGTCGGTCACGCCCAGCGCGGTCTCGCACCGCATCAAGAATCTTGAGGAGCTGTGGGGCGAAGACCTGTTCGTGCGCGCCAACGCGGCGCTGCGGCTGACCGCCGCCGGCACGCGCTACCTGCGCAATGTGCAGGACGCGCTCAAGTCGCTCAACGAGCTGGCGCGGCCCGAGTACAACAAGCTGCGCACCCGGCTGCGGGTGGCGATCCCGCCCACCTTCGGACGCCAGCACCTGGTGCCGCGCCTGCCTGAGTTCGGCGCGCTGTATCCGCATATCGACCTCGAGCTGCACCTGGCGATCCCGTTCCTGGACGTCAAGGCCGAGGACACCGATGTCGAGATCCGCTACGGCACCGGCCGCTACCCCGACCTGAAGACCACCCGGCTGCTGGTCGAGCCGGTGTTCCCGGCCTGCGGGCGTGAGTACTACGAGCGCGTCAACGGCCGCGCCATCACCAAGCCCGAGCACCTGCACGGCCTGGTGCTGCTGCGCAGCCCGCTGGAGCCGTGGAAGCCGTGGTTCGAGACTGCCGGGCTGGACTGGGCCGAGCCGCAGACCGGGCCGCAGTTCAATGACATCGGCCTGATGCTGGAGGCGATCGCGTCCAACCAGGGCGTGGCGCTGGTGCGCCAGCGCATGGCGCGGCACTGGCTGTCACTGGGGCAGATGGTGCGGCTGCTGGATGTGGAATCGGTCTCGCCGCACGGCTACTACATCGTCGAGCGCGAACAGGCTCCGCTCAAGCCCGAGGCGCGCTATTTCGTCGACTGGCTACTGAGCCTGGACTGGTAGGAGACCGACCCCATGGAAATCCGCTTGCTGACCCCCGCCGATGCCGCCGCCTTCCAGGCGCTGCGGCTGCAAGGCCTGGCCGAAGCGCCGGAGGCCTTCGCTTCCAGCCTGGAGGAGGAACAGGACCGGCCGCTGGAAGTCGTCGCCGCGCGCCTGGCCGCGACCGAGGGCAAGGCCGTATTCGGCGCCTTTGTTGTCGGCACCGATGGCACCGCGCTGGCGGGCGTGGTCGGGGTGATGCGCGAGGAAAACGCCAAGCACCGGCACAAGGCCTTTATCTGGGGCATGTACGTGGCCCCGGGCTGGCGCGACCGCAAGCTCGGCCGCGCGCTGATGGAGCGGGCCATGGAACAGGCCGCCGCCATGCCGGGCGTGCGCCAGGTAACGCTGTGCGTCAATGCCGGCAGCGCGGGCGCGGTGCGGCTGTATGAGTCGCTCGGCTTCGTGCGCACGGGGCTGGAGCCGGATGCGCTGTACGTCGCGCCGCACTTCCACGACAAGCTCGACATGGTCTGCTTCCTGCCGCAGCCGCCGGCACGCTGAGCCCGGACGGGCCGCCTTCCCTGCACCCGCGCCGCGGTGTACGCTGGACTTGCGTCCCATGCCAGGCGTGATTTCCCGCGCAGCCATGATGAGCATTTTTGATCGGCCTGCCATGCGGAATTCACGTCTCCTATGGTGCCCGCGCCAGGTGCCCTGCGCTATAGTCACCCGTCCCCCGCGGCAGGCCCTGTATTGCCGCGACCGGCAGGCCGCGCACCGACCGCCATCCAGGAGGCCCCACAGGAGTCGTTCATGAATGCCCCGCACGAAGCCCAAACCATCGCCCCCGACGGCGCCCATGCCACGGCCGAAGGCCGCCGCAGCGCGCTGCTGGCCGGCCTGGCGCAGATCCTGCCGGATGCCGCGCTGCTGTGGAAGCCGGAAGACACCGTCCCCTATGAATGCGACGGCCTGGCCGCGTACCGCCAGGTGCCGATGGCCGTGGCCCTGCCCGACACCGAGGAACAGGTCTGCGCGATCCTGCGCCTGTGCCACAAGCTGGGCGTGCCGGTGGTGCCGCGCGGCGCCGGCACCAGCCTGTCGGGCGGCGCCATGCCGATCGCCGAGGGCCTGGTGCTGTCGCTGGCCAAGTTCAAGCGCATCCTGTCGGTCGATCCGTACTCGCGCACCGCGGTGGTCCAGCCGGGCGTGCGCAACCTGGCGATCTCCGACGCCGCCGCGCCCCACAACCTGTACTACGCGCCGGACCCGTCCTCGCAGATCGCCTGCACCATCGGCGGCAACGTCAGCGAGAACTCCGGCGGCGTGCACTGCCTGAAGTACGGCCTGACCGTGCACAACGTGCTGCGCGTGCGCGCGGTGACGATGGAGGGCGAGGTGGTGGTGTTCGGCTCCGAGGCGCCCGACGCGCCCGGCCTGGACCTGCTGGCCGTCATGATTGGCTCCGAAGGCATGCTGGGCGTGGTCACCGAGGTCACCGTGCGCCTGATCCCCAAGCCGCAGCTGGCGCAGGTGATCATGGCCTGCTTCGACGATGTCGAGAAAGGCGGCAACGCCGTGGCCGACGTGATCGCCGCGGGCATCATCCCGGCGGGACTGGAGATGATGGACAAGCCCGCCACAGCGGCAGTGGAGGAATTCGTGCATGCGGGCTATGACCTCGATGCCGCCGCCATCCTGCTGTGCGAGTCCGACGGCACCCCGGAAGAAGTGGCCGAGGAAATCGAGCGCATGAGCGAAGTGCTGAAGGCTTCGGGCTGCACCCGCATCGTGGTCTCGCAGAACGAGGCCGAGCGGCTGCGCTTCTGGAGCGGGCGCAAGAACGCCTTCCCCGCCGCGGGCCGGATTTCGCCCGACTACTACTGCATGGACGGCACCATCCCGCGCAAGCACATCGGTACGCTGCTCAAGCGCATCGAGGAGATGGAGCGCAAGTACGGCCTGCGCTGCATCAACGTGTTCCATGCTGGCGACGGCAATATGCACCCGCTGATCCTGTTCGATGGCTCGGACCAGGACGAATGGCACCGCGCCGAGCTGTTCGGCGCCGACATCCTGGAAACCTGCGTCGAGCTGGGCGGCACCGTCACCGGCGAGCACGGCGTGGGCGTGGAGAAGCTCAACTCGATGTGCGTGCAGTTCTCGCCCGCCGAGCGCGACGCCTTCTTCGGCGTCAAGGCCGCCTTCGACCCGGCGCGGCTGCTCAACCCGGACAAGGCCATCCCCACGCTGGCGCGCTGCGCGGAGTACGGCAAGATGCATGTGAAGCGGGGCCTGCTGCCGCACCCGGAACTGCCACGCTTCTGAGCCACGCCATGTCCAGCCCACGCCGACGCCAGCAGCAGGAAGCGTTCATCCGCCAGCGCCTGGGCCAGCCCGAGACCGGCTGGCGCCAGCGCTGGTACACCATCATCTTCGAGGCCGATACCCGCGAGGGCCGGCTCTTCGATGTCGCGCTGCTGCTGGCCATTGTCGCCAGCGTGATGGTGGTGATGCTCGACAGCCTGCCCGCGGTGAACAACCGCCTCGGGCGGCTGTTCACCGTGCTGGAATGGATGTTCACGCTGTTCTTCACGGCCGAGTACGTGATGCGCATCCTGGTGGTGCGCCGGCCGTGGCGCTATGTGTTCAGCTTCTACGGCATCATCGACTTCGTCTCGATCATGCCGACCTGGCTGGCGTTCTTCCTGCCCGAGCTGCATTTCCTGATCGACGTGCGCCTGCTGCGGCTGCTGCGCGTGTTCCGGATCCTGAAGCTGACCGTGTACTTCGAGGAGGCCGAGATCCTGTACCGCGCGCTGGTCAACAGCCGGCGCAAGATCTTCGTGTTCCTGGGCACGGTGTTCATCATCACGGTGATCCTGGGCACGGTGATGTACGTGGTGGAAGGTCCGCAGCACGGCTTCACCAGCATCCCGGTCAGCATGTACTGGGCGGTGGTGACGCTGACCACCACGGGCTTCGGCGACATGGTGCCCAAGACCCCGCTGGGGCAGTTCATCACCTCGCTGACCATCCTGCTGGGCTACGGCATCATCGCCTTCCCCACCGGCATCGTCGGCGCCGAGCTGGCCGCCAGCATCCTGAAGCGGCCGCTCACCACGCGCACCTGCACCCATTGCCTGACCGAGGGCCACGAACCCGACGCCGGCTACTGCAAGCATTGCGGCAGCCAGCTGCCCGAATACCAGAACGACCGGCCGGAAGTGCCCGGCGGACCTGCCGGCTCCTGAGCCGGCCTTCCCTACCCCACGACGCATATGCAAGCCACCCTCGACGCCATCCGCGACGCCGTCAGGCAAGCCACCGAGACCCGCACCGCGCTGCGGCTGCGCGGCGGCGGCAGCAAGGACTTCTACGGCCAGCCCGCCGCGGGCCAGCTGCTGGACACGCGCGCCTATGCCGGCATCGTCGAATACGACCCGGCCGAGCTGGTGATCACCGCGCGCTGCGGCACGCCGCTGGCCGAGATCGAGGCGGCGCTGGCCGAAAAGCGCCAGATGCTGGCCTTCGAGCCGCCCCATTTCGCACTGCCGGGCCAGCCCAGCAGTGCGACGCTGGGCGGCGCCGTGGCCGCGGGATTGTCGGGCCCGCGCCGGCAGTCGGCGGGCGCGCTGCGCGACTTCATGCTGGGCGCGCAGCTGATGGACGGCCGCGGCGAGGTAATGGACTTCGGCGGCCAGGTGATGAAGAACGTGGCGGGCTATGACGTGTCGCGGCTGCTGGCGGGCTCGCTCGGCACGCTCGGGCTGATCCTGCAGGTATCGGTCAAGGTGCTGCCGGCACCGTTCGACGAGGCCACGCTGCGCTTCGAGCTGGCGCAGGCCGAGGCCATCCGGCAACTGAACCAGTGGGGCGGCCAGCCGCTGCCGCTGGCGTCTTCGGCCTGGCACGCGGGCGTGCTGCATGTGCGCCTGGCCGGCGCCACCGCCGCGGTGCGTGCCGCGTGCGCCAGGCTGGGCGGCGAGCGCGTGGACGCTGCAGAAGCCGCGGCGCTGTGGCAATCGCTGCGCGAGCAGACCCACCCGTTCTTCGCCCCCGCCCAGGCGGGCCGCGCGCTGTGGCGCCTGGCGGTGCCCACCATCGCCGCACCGCTGGAGCTGCCCGGTTCACAACTGATCGAATGGGGCGGCGGCCAGCGCTGGTGGCTGCCCGAGGACGGCACTGACAAGACCGATGCCGAAAGCGTGCGCGCCGTGGCGCAAGCCGCCGGCGGCCATGCCACGCTGTTCCGCAACGGAGACAAGTCAGTGGGCGTGTTCACGCCGCTGGCCTCGCCGCTGGCCGCGATCCACCGCCGCCTGAAAGAGACCTTCGACCCGGCCGGCATCTTCAACCCGCAGCGCATGTACCCCGGGCTCTGATCCGGCAGGCCCAGACAACCCCAGGCACAACCTCCCCACACCATGCAAACGAACCTGGCCGATTTTCTTCGTAACACCCCCGAAGGCGAGGAAGCCAAATCCATCGTCGGCAATTGCGTGCATTGCGGCTTCTGCACCGCCACCTGCCCCACCTACCAGTTGCTCGGCGATGAGCTGGACGGCCCGCGCGGGCGCATCTACCTCATGAAGCAGGTACTGGAAGGCCATGCCATCACCGAAAGCACGCGCCTGCACCTGGACCGCTGCCTGACCTGCCGCAACTGCGAATCGACCTGCCCGTCGGGCGTGCGCTACGGCCGCCTGGTCGATATCGGCCGCAAGCTGGTCGACGACAAGCTCGAGGCCGAAGGCGTGCAGCGCCCCGCCCGCGAGCGCATCGCGCGCTGGGTGCTGCGCGAGGGGCTGACGCGCCCGGCGCTGTTCGGCACGGCGCTGCGCCTGGGCCAGATGGTGCGGCCGCTGCTGCCGGGCACGCTGCGCAACAAGGTGCCGGCGCAGTCCAGCACCGCCGCGCCCGGCACCTGGCCGCGCAATGTGCATGCACGCAAGATGTTGTTGCTCGACGGCTGCGTGCAGCCGGCAATGTCGCCCAACATCAATGCCGCCACCGCGCGCGTGTTCGACCGTGTCGGCGTACAACTGCTGGTGGCGCGCGAAGCCGGCTGCTGCGGCGCGATCCGCTTCCACACCGGCGACCACGACGGCGGCCTCGACAATATGCGCCGCAATATCGACGCCTGGTGGCCGCATATCGAGGACGGCGCCGAAGCCATCGTGATGACCGCCTCGGGCTGCGGCGCGATGGTCAAGGACTACGGCCACCTGCTGCGCAACGATCCGAAGTACGCCGAGCGCGCCCGCCGCGTATCGGCGCTGACGCGCGACCTGTCCGAAGTCTTGCCGGACTTTGCCGACGAGCTGCACACCCTGGCCGGCGCGGTCCCGCGCGACAACCGGCGCGTGGCTTACCACCCGCCCTGCACGCTGCAGCACGGCCAGCAGATCCGCGGCAAAGTCGAAGCGCTCTTGACCGGCCTCGGCGTCGAAGTCAAACTCTGCGCTGACAGCCACCTGTGCTGCGGCTCGGCAGGCACTTATTCGGTGTTGCAGCCGGAACTGGCCTACCGCCTGCGCGACGACAAGCTCGCCAAACTGCAGGCCACGCAGCCCGAAGCCATCGTCTCGGCCAATATCGGCTGCATCTCGCACCTGCAGAGCGGCACCGGCACCCCGGTGATGCACTGGATCGAACTGGTCGACAAGATGCTCGGCTAGCGCGGGCGGGCAGCATGGGCGGCAGCGCGCATCCTTCCGGACGCGCGCCGCGCACCTGCGACCAAACGCCACGCCCCATGCTCCAGACCTTTGCAATCCTGTTGGTTTTCCAGTCCGTCGGTGAGGTGATCAGCTACGCGCTGACCCTGCCGGTGCCCGGCCCCGTGCTGGGCATGATCCTGCTGTTCGGCTGGCTCATCTTCGACGACCGCCTGCTGCCCATCATCCAGGGCACCACATCTGAACTGCTCAAGCACCTGTCGCTGCTGTTCGTGCCGGCCGGTGTCGGCATCATGGTCCATGCCAACCGCATCGAGGGCGAATGGATGCCGATCCTGGTGGCGCTGGTGGTGTCCACCTGGCTGGCCATCGCCACCACCGCCGTGGTCACGCGCATGCTGATGCGCAAGCGCGCCGATGTCCCGCCCGCCGATGCGAAAGGAGAGCAGGCATGATGACGCCCCGCCTCAACGAGATCTGGGTCTACCTGGCCGCAAGCCCGCTGGTCGGGCTGACCGCTACGCTGCTGGCCTACGTCTTTGCCTTCCGCATCTATGAGCGTTCGCGCTTCTCGCCGCTGGCCAACCCGGTGATGATCGCGGTGGCGCTGCTGGTCACGGTGCTGACCGTCACCGGCACGCCCTACAAGACCTACTTCGACGGCGCGCAGTTCGTGCACTTCCTGCTGGGGCCGGCCACGGTGGCGCTGGCGGTGCCGCTGTACCTGCAGCTGCCCAAGCTGCGCACCCATGTGTTCCCGCTGCTGGCGGGGCTGGTGGCGGGCTCGGTGGTGGCGGTGGTGTCGGCGGTGGGCATTGCCTGGCTGCTGGGCGCATCGCCCGAGACCGTGCGCTCGCTCGCGCCCAAGTCGGTGACGATCCCGATCGCCATGGGCGTGGCCGAGAAGATCGGCGGGCTGCCGTCGCTGACGGCGGTGCTGGTGATGGCCACCGGCATCATCGGCGCGGTCAGCGCCACCAGCGTGCTGAACCTGCTGCGCATCCGCGACTACAGCGTGCGCGGCTTCGCCACCGGCGTGGCGGCGCACGGCATCGGCACCGCGCGGGCCTTCCAGGTCAACCAGGAAGCCGGCGCCTTTGCCGCGCTGGGCATGGGCCTGAACGGCGTGCTGACGGCGATCATGGTGCCGGTGATGGCGGCGTGGATGCCACACTGACACGCTCCTGACAGGACGCTGTCAGCAGCCCCCGCGCATGATGCGAACTCCTCACTCCCTTTCACTTGGAACCAAGGAGTCTGTCATGAGCAACCGTCTGATCAACTGGCTGGAAATCCCCGTCGTCGACATGAACCGCGCGGTCGGCTTCTACGAGCAGGTGTTCGACATCCAGCTGCGCCGCGAGACCATGAGCCAGGTAGACATGGCCGTGTTCCCCCACCCCGACCCGGGCGGCGCACTGGTGGCCGGCGAGGGCTACCGCCCCAGCAACTACTACGGCGCGGTGCCATACCTGCATGCGCCGGAACTGGATGTGCTGCTGGAGCGCGCCGCGCGCGCCGGCGGCAAGACCGTGTTCGGGCCGCTGCGCCTGCCGGGCGAGATCGGCCGCATCGCCCATATCACCGACAGCGAAGGCAACCGCATCGGTCTGCACGAGCCCGTGGCCGGTTGACCGATGGCTAGCCACCTCCGATGAGCCGCCGCGCCGACCGCCTGTTCCAGATCGTGCAGGTGCTGCGCGGCCGCCGCCTGACCACGGCGGCACTGCTGGCGCAGCGGCTCGGGGTGTCGGAACGCACCGTCTACCGTGATATCCAGGCGCTGTCGCTGTCAGGCGTGCCGGTCGAGGGCGAGGCCGGCATCGGCTACCGGCTGCGTGCTGACTTCGATGTCCCGCCGCTGATGTTCACCGCCATGGAAGTGGAAGCGCTGGTCGCCGGCCTGCGCCTCCTGAAAGCCTGGGGCGGCGGCGCGCTGGCCGCCGCGGCCGAGCCCGCGCTGGAAAAACTGATGGCCGCGCTGCCGCCGCCGCGCCGGCTGGCGGCGCAGCAAAGCCGCGTGTTCGCGCCGGAATACGTCAACCAGGCGCACGTGCGCGAGGCCTTCGACGTGGTGCACGGCGCGCTGGGCGAGCAGAAATTGCTGCTGCTCGACTACTGCGACGTGCAGCAGCGCATCACCGAACGCGTGGTGATGCCGCTCGGCCTGTTCTTCTGGGGCAATGCCTGGTTGCTGGCGGCGTGGTGCACCACGCGCTCGGACTACCGCAGCTTCCGGCTGGACCGATGCCGCGCCATCCGCATGCTGGACGACCATTTCCACGAAACGCCCGACCGCTCGCTCAATGGTTTCCTGCGTGCGGTGCGCGCCAGCGGCGCCTAGTCCCGCTCAGGCAGCCGGGTCGGACAGCAGCTTCTCGATATCGGCGCGCAGCTCGTCGGGCTTGGTGGTCGGCGCATAGCGCTTGAACACCGTGCCGTCGCGGCGCAGCAGGAACTTGGTGAAGTTCCATTTGATGCCCTGGGTACCGAGCACGCCACGCTTTTCCGTGGTCAGCCACTGGTACAGCGGATGGGCGTCGGCACCGTTCACGTCGATCTTGGCGAACATCGGGAAGCGCACCGCAAAGCGCGTTTCGCAGAACTGGCCGATCTGCTGCGCATCGCCCGGCTCCTGCTTGCCGAACTGGTTGCACGGGAAGCCCAGCACCTCCAGGCCGCGCCCGTGGTATTCGTCATAGAGCTTCTGCAGGCCCTCGTACTGCGGCGTGAACCCGCATTCGCTGGCGGTGTTGACGACCAGCATCACCTTGCCCTGGAACTGCGACAGCGGTACCGGCTGGCCGGCCAGCGAGTTGGCTTCGAACTGGTAGACATTGCTCATGGCAGACTCCTGGGGCCGGAACTGGCCCTTGCGTGGCCCAAGCATAACGCCATGCGCATCGCCGTGCACGAATCAGATGACATTGAGATGCTCGGTGCCGGCACCCAGGTCGGTATCCTTGGCGCTCGCGCTGTGCAGCTTGATCATCAGGCGCAGGTCGTTGAGCGAGTCGGCGTTGCGCAGCGCGTCCTCGTAGGTGATCTTGCCTTCCTCGTACAGGTCGAACAGCGCCTGGTCGAACGAGACCATGCCCTGCTCACGCGACTTCTTGATGACTTCCTTGAGCTCGTGGATCTCGCCCTTGAAGATCAGGTCGGCCACCAGCGGCGTGCCGATCATGATCTCCACCGCCGGCACCCGCCCCTTGCGGCCCGCGCGCGGCAGCAGGCGCTGCGAGATCATCGCCTTCAGGTTCAGCGACAGGTCGATCAGCAGCTGCTGGCGCTTTTCCTCGGGGAAGAAGTTGACCACGCGGTCGATCGCCTGGTTGGCGTTGTTGGCGTGCAGCGTGGCCAGGCACAGGTGGCCGGTCTCGGCGTACTGCATCGCGTACTCCATGGTCTCGCGATCGCGGATTTCGCCGATCAGGATCACGTCGGGCGCCTGGCGCAACGTGTTCTTCAGCGCCACGTGCCAGGACTCGGTATCGATGCCGACCTCACGCTGCGTGACGATGCAGTTCTGGTGCGCATGCACGTACTCGATCGGATCCTCGATGGTGATGATATGGCCGTACGAATGCGCGTTGCGGTGATCCAGCATTGCCGCCAGCGTGGTCGACTTGCCCGAGCCGGTGGCACCGGTCACGATCACCAGCCCGCGCTTGGCCATCACCACCTCATGCAGCGTCGCCGGCAGGTCCAGGTCGGCCACCGAGGGGATGCGCGTATTGATGGTGCGCACCACCATGCCGGCCTTGCCCTGCTGGATAAAGGCCGACACGCGGAAGCGCCCGGCCTTGGGCGCGGTGATCGCGAAATTGCATTCGCGGCTGGTGTCGAAATCCTGCACCTGGCGCTCGTTCATCACCGAGCGCACCAGGCCCAGCGCCTGGGTCGGGTTCAGCGGCTGCTGCGACACCGGCTTGATCTTGCCGTCGACCTTGATCGCCGGCGGGAAGTCAGAAGTGATGAACAGGTCAGAGCCGCGGTTGCTGACCATCAGCTCCAGCAGGTCATTGATGTACTTGGCGGCGGATTCGCGATCGAGCATGGCGGTGTCCTGCTAGGGAGCGGGCCTCAGCCCATGAACGCGTCGGGGTTCTTGGCGATGGCGCGCGCGTCGTTGTAGCTGATGACGCTGCGCTTGATCAGGTCAGACAGGCACTGGTCCAGCGTCTGCATGCCCAGCCCGCTGCTGGTCTGCATCATCGAGTACATCTGCGCGATCTTGTTCTCGCGGATCAGGTGGCGGATCGCGGGCGTGGCGATCATGATCTCGTGCGCGGCGGTGCGGCCATTGCCGTCGCGCGTCTTCAGCAGCGTCTGCGAGATCACCGCCTCCAGCGATTCCGACAGCATGGTGCGCACCATGTCCTTCTCTTCGGGCGGGAACACATCGACCACCCGGTCGATGGTCTTGGCCGCGGAGCTGGTGTGCAGCGTGCCGAAGACCAGGTGGCCGGTCTCGGCCGCGGTCAGCGCCAGGCGGATGGTTTCCAAGTCGCGCAACTCACCCACCAGGATCACGTCCGGGTCTTCACGCAGTGCCGAGCGCAGCGCGTTGGCAAACGAATGCGTATGCGGCCCCAGCTCGCGCTGGTTGATCAGGCTCTTCTTGGAGCTGTGCACGAATTCGATCGGGTCCTCCACCGTGAGGATGTGGCCCATGTCGCTTTCGTTGCGATGGTCGACCATCGCCGCCAGCGTGGTGGACTTGCCCGAGCCGGTCGGGCCCGTTACCAGCACCAGCCCGCGCGGCTTCATGCACAGGTCGGCAAACACCGCGGGCGCGCGCAGCTCTTCGAGCGTGAGCACCTTGGAGGGAATGGTACGGAACACCGCGGCGGCGCCGCGCTGGGTGTTATAGGCATTGACCCGGAAGCGGGACAGGCCGGCGATCTCGAACGAGAAATCGATTTCGAGGCGTTCTTCGTAGGCCTTGCGCTGGGTGTCGCTCATGATGTCGTACACCATGGCGTGGACATCCTTGTGCGTCATCGAGGCGACGTTGATCCGGCGCATGTCGCCGTGGATCCGCACCATCGGCGGCATGTCCGCGGAGAGATGAAGATCAGACGCCTTGTTCTTGACAGCGAAAGCCAATAGCTGCGCGATGTCCATCTATAATGACCCCACCCTGAGTTATCAGTACTTCAGAACCACGGGTTCTAGGTACTTTCTTTTGTATGTTCGCCGGATTATGTCTGTAATTGCCGCCAACTTGCAAGCCGTTCACCAGCGCATCGCGGCGGCCGCACAACAAGCCGGCAGACAGCCCGCGGACATCGCCCTGCTGGCCGTTTCCAAGACCGTTCCCCCCGACCGCATAAGGGCCGCATACGCCGCCGGACAGCTTGCCTTCGGCGAAAACTACGTCCAGGAAGGCGTCGACAAGATCGCCGCGCTGGCCGAGCTGCGCCACCGCCTGCAATGGCATTTCATCGGCCCGCTGCAAAGCAACAAGAGCCGGCTGGTGGCGGAGCATTTCGACTGGGTGCACGCCGTCGACCGGCTCAGGATCGCCGAGCGGCTGTCGGCCCAGCGCCCGGCCGGCATGGCGGCGCTGCAGGTCTGCATCCAGGTCAATATCAGCGGCGAAGCCAGCAAGAGCGGCGTCGCCCCGGCAGAGGTACCCGCCCTGGCAAATGCCGTCGCCGCGCTGCCCGGCCTGCGCCTGCGCGGGCTGATGGCCATCCCCGAGCCTGAGGACGACCCCGCCGCGCAGCGCCGCCCGTTCGCGGCCATGCGCGCCATGCTGCAGGCGCTGCGCGCCGACGGCCTGGACGTCGACACGCTGTCGATGGGCATGTCGGGCGACATGGAAGCCGCCATCGCCGAGGGCGCCAACCTGGTGCGGATCGGCACCGCCATCTTCGGAGCGCGCCAGTACCCGTAGTTCCGTCATTTCCCTGCAAGCCCAGTCCATTCCCTTCAAGCCCCCCAACGGATCCCCATGCTCGATACCCTTACCTTTGGCTTTCTCGGCGGCGGCAACATGGCCACCGCACTGATCGGCGGGCTGATCGCCCGCGGCGTGCCGGCCGGCTCGATCCGCGTGGTCGACCCCTTCCCCGAGGCCCAGCAACGCCTGGCGCGCGACCTCGGCGTGCATGCCGCCGGGGCGCCGGATGCCGCCTTCGGCGCCAGCGACGTGCTGGTGCTGGCGGTCAAGCCGCAGCAGTTCCGCGACGCCGCGGCGCAACTGGTGCCGGTCCTGCCGGCCAGCGGCAAGGGCAACCTGGTGATCAGCGTGGCCGCCGGCATCCGGCTGCAGGACATGCAGCGCTGGCTGGACGGGCGCACCCGGCTGGTGCGGGCGATGCCGAATACGCCGGCGCTGGCTGGCATGGGCATGACGGGGCTGGCCGCGCCGGCCGGCCTGTCGGCCGAAGACCGCGCGATTGCCAGCGCCGTGGCCGAAGCCGTCGGCAAGTGCGTGTGGGTGGATGGGGATGACCAGATCGATGCGGTCACCGCCATTTCCGGCAGTGGGCCGGCCTATGTCTTCTACTTTATCGAGGCGATGGAACGCGCTGCCATGGAGCTGGGCCTGACGGCGGAGCAAGGCCGCGAGCTGGCGGTGGAGACCTTCCGTGGCGCTGCTACCCTGGCCGGGCAGTCTTCCGAGCCGGTGTCGACCCTGCGTGAGCGCGTGACGTCCAAGGGCGGCACCACCTACGCGGCGCTGACGGCGATGGAGGCTTCGGGCATTGGTGACGCGTTCGTGCGCGCGATGCATGCCGCCGCGGCACGGGGCAAGGAGATGGGGGCGGAGTTCGGGAAGGATTGAGCGCTATCTTGCCCGACTGTTTGCTCCCCTCTCCCGCAAGCGGGAGGGGAGCAAACCGGCAGGATTTACTCAGCAGTCCCAAATATATGCGACAGATGGGACATCGAAGAATGATCGAACCAGGCTCCGCTTTCTCTGCAGC